>JBJHDE010000187.1:0-9160 GCA_050486385.1 Planctomycetales bacterium
CTTAACGCAAGCTGGGGGAATCGACGCGGCGGATTATAGTGGGCCCCAGGCTGGTGGCCCAGTCGCCGCGCGGGAATTGTCCCAAACGCTCGCCCTGCTATTATCGACTCCGACTCGCCCGCACCCCCGCGGATTTCCTTCACTTATCAGCACGGACTCCATGTCGCGGACCCGAGACGAGGATCTGTTCGCCGAAAGCACGATGACCATCCCCGAGCACCTCGAGGAGCTTCGGGTCACGCTGGTCAAAGCGCTGTTGTCGTTGGCCGTGGGATTCTTGATCGCCTTGTTTTACGCCGGTAACGTGGTCGATTTCATTCGGCGACCCCTGGATGCGGCGTTAGAAGACTACTACATGCAGCGCTCGGTCGAGCTGGTCGAGCAGGAGTATCACGAGGCCGTCGCCCGGGGCGAGAGCGTCCCGAATCTGACGATCATGCGCGAGGCCGTCGCCCGCGAGCGGATGATTCCGCACGAGATTTGGATCGACCCCCAGGCCCTGCTGGCCGAGATCGGCGAGGGCCTGGACGAGTTGCCCGGCGACATGCCCTTGCCCCCGCCCAAGCTGATTGTCCCGGCGGATATCGTTGACATGGCGGGGTTTGCCCGGGCGGTGGTCGGCCAGAGCCAGGCCGAGCCGCCATCGCCCGGCAAGCGGTTATGGAGCCTGCTGGGCGAAGTCGGCCCGGCCAGCTACCCGCCGCAAATCACCCCAGCCGACCCGGCAACCTCCTCGGACGCCACGATCAACGGTGAGCCGCCCCCGGACTCAGCAGGCGATGAAGTCGAAGGCACCGAATCCGACGCGGACCCGCCCGAGGACAACCCGACGCCGGCCCCGTCGCTCCGCACGGCCTCGCAGGCGGCGTTTGAGAAGTTGGCGGCGGGCGAGACCCTCGACGAGAGCGAACAGCAAAGCGTCTTCGCGGGGCTGAACGCGGTGGTCCGCCGGCCCGACTTCTACGATCCCGAAAGCTTTGCCAAGATCCTGGACGATTCGCGGGGCCTGCTGGGCCTGCTCCGCACGTCCAAACAAGAGAATCTCCGCGAGTTGGTCGAGCAACGCGAGCAGCTCCGAGGTTACGAGATGAGCCGGATGAACACCTACCTCATCGACGATTCCTTCGCCGAGTTCCAGCTCAGCGGGCGGTTGCGGGCGATGATTCGCCTGCTGCAATGGACCCCGGTCGGCAATGACCCACGGACCGGAGTCCAGACGCTGAGCGTGACCGAGGCGTTTGTCGTGTACCTCAAGGCGGCCTTGATGTTCGGCCTGGTGCTGTCGAGCCCGCTGGTGTTTTACTTCATTTGGGACTTTGTCGCCTCGGGGCTGTATCCGCACGAGCGCCGCTACATCTACATCTTTCTGCCGTTCAGCCTGGCGCTGTTTCTGGCCGGCGCGGCGATTGCGTTCTTCTTTGTCTTCCAGTTCGTGCTGAAGTTTCTGTTCGAGTTCAACGCCATCATCAACGCCAAGCCCAACATCCGCATGAGCGAGTGGCTGGGCTTTGCGATGCTGCTGCCGGTGGGCTTTGGCATCGCGTTTCAGTTGCCGCTGGTGATGCTGTTTCTGGCGCGGATCGGCGTGTTTACCGTCGAGAGCTACTACCAGTACTGGCGGCCGGCCATCATGGTGATTGCCGTGATGAGCATGCTGCTGACCCCGGCCGACCCCGGCAGCATGCTGATCATGTTCTGCAGCCTCACGCCGCTGTACTACCTGGGCATCCAGCTTTGCAAGTGGTGGCCGGCCACCCGCAACCCGTTTGACGAGCCCGCCGAGGTCTAGCCCATTCGGCCGAGTGGGTGGCGAGGTTTGTCCGGCACGCCGGGGCCAGCTATAACGGAAGGATCGGCGGATCCGATTTTCCCGAGGGACACGCATCATGCTCCGTGGACTCATTCGCCCTTTGCTGGTCGTGGGCCTTTTGGGCCTGACCAGCCTGGCGACTCTGGCGTTGTGGACGAATCAAGGCGATCAGGCCGACGCGCCCGCGCTGCGCTCCTCGAGTGCCGAGACACCGATGCGGCCGGTGGCTTTCCTGCAGGATCGCGCCGCTCCGGGCGAGCACCCCTTTCCACGCCGCACGCCATCCCCCAACCTGGATGGCGGCGTCGAGTGGCTCAACACCGGGGGGCCGCTAAAGATCGAGGACCTCAAGGGCAAGTTCGTCATCCTCGATTTCTGGACCTACTGCTGCATCAACTGCATCCACATTCTGCCCGAACTCAAAAAGCTGGAGCACAAGTACCCCAACGAGCTGGTCGTCATCGGGGTCCACTCCGCAAAGTTCGAGACCGAGAAAGACACTGAGAACATCCGTGCCGCGATTCTGCGGTACGAGATCGAACACCCCGTGGTCAACGATGCCGACATGAAGATCTGGACCAACTTCCAGGTTAACAGTTGGCCCAGTTTGCGGGTGATCGATCCGAACGGCGATCTGGTGGCGGGCCACAGTGGCGAGACGACCTTCGAGGTGCTGGACTCGTTCTTGCAGAAGGCCCTGCCCTATTACCGGCAACGTGGCCTGCTCAACGAGACGCCCTTGCAGTGGAACATGGAGCGGCTCCGCGAGCGGCACAACGAGCCGCTGCTGTTTCCTGGCAAGGTGCTGGCCGACGAGGTCGGCGACCGGCTGTTCATTGCCGATAGCACGCACAACCGCATTGTCATTGCCAACCTGGCGGGCAAACTCCAGGCGGTGGTCGGCAACGGCCGCGTGGGCAGCGACAACGGCAGCTACGACCAGGCCAGCTTCAACAATCCGCAAGGCATGTGGTTGGAGGGCCAGGACCTGTACGTGGCCGACACCAAGAACCACATGATTCGCAAGATCGATCTCTCGGCCCAGCGGGTCAGCACCGTGGCCGGAACCGGCACTCAGCGCCGCAACCTGTTGCTCTGGCCGGGCATGACCGAACGCCAGTTTGCCGCGGGTGGTCGCGAAGGGCGCCGCTGGGCCGGTCCACCCCGGCGCACCGAACTGAGCAGCCCATGGGATCTGCTGGCCCACGATGGCGTGCTGTACATTGCCATGGCCGGCCCGCATCAGATTTGGTCGATGCCCTTGGACGAATCCAACATCGGCCCCTTCGCCGGCAACGGCCGCGAAGACATCATCGACGGCAAGCTGATTTCGCCGGTGGCCTTCCGCGAGGCCGACGATCGCGGCGTGGCCTACTCGGCCTTTGCTCAACCCAGTGGACTGGCGACCGATGGCCAGTGGCTGTTTGTCGCCGACAGCGAAGGCAGCTCGATCCGGGCGGTGCCGTTTGACCCCAAGGCCCGGGTCGAGACGGTCATCGGCACCTCGGAACTGCCGGGCGGCCGGCTGTTTGTGTTTGGCGACCGCGACGGCACCGGCCTGCTGAAAATGCGGGACGGCACCGGCCGCTTCCGCAGTGGCATGCAGGACACGACGGGCCCCCTGTTGCAGCATCCTACCTGCGTGGCTTTCGCCGACGACCTGATCTACGTGGCCGATACCTACAACAACAAGATCAAGCGGATCGATCCCAAGACCCGCAAGACCGACACGTTCGCGGGGACCGGTAAGCGGGGCCTGCAGGACGAGCCCGCCCAGTTTGACGAGCCCGCCGGCATCCACGCCGCCGCGGGCAAGCTGTATGTGGCCGACACCAACAATCATCGCATCCGCGTCATCGACATCGAGTCCGGCGCGGTCTCGACGCTGGTCATCGAAGGGCTCGAGCCCCCGGCGGCCGAAGATCCCACGCCGTTGGCCGCCGTCAAGGCCACCCAGCTCGACGCCGCCACCCTGCGGCCCGAAGATGGCAGTGTGTCGGTCGACGTCAAGCTGACTCTGCCCGAGGGCTACAAACTCAACCCGATGGCCCCGCTGCGTTGGCGGGCCGGCCCCGAGGACGGCGAGGCCACGCTCACCGAAGTCGTCGACCCGGCCGCCCAGGAATTCACCATCCGTCTGCCCGTCGAGGGCGATCAGGGCGAAGCCACTTGGCGGGTGCAAGTCAACTATTACTATTGTGTGGAAGGCCGCGAGGGACTGTGCAAATTCAGTCGCGCCGCCTGGGTTGTGCCGGTGGTCTGGTCGAACGAAGGCACCGATCGCTCCGTGACCCTCACGCATGCGGCTGAGTAAGCCGTTCGCCCTTCGCCCCCATGGCAACACCGCTGGCCCTGAAAAACCTCTGGCACGAGACGGGCCGCACCCTGGTGGCTGTCGCCGGCGTGACGTTTGCCGTCGTGCTGATCCTCATGCAGTTGGGCTTCTACGGCTCGGCCCAGGCCACGGCCACGTTGATGTACGACCGCTTGCGATTCGACCTGCTGATCGACTCGCCAACCTACCAGTACCTCTCGTTTCCTGGGCAATTTCCCAACCGTCGCCTGGTTCAGGCCGCCGCCGCCGAGGGTGTGGCCGAAGTCAGCCCGCTGTATGTGGGCACCGGCCAGTGGGCCACGCCCGGCGAAGACGGCCGCCCCGTCCTCGCTCCTGGCGACGCCCGGGGTCGCCGCTCGCTGGAGATCTACGGCGTGGATCCCGACGCGATTCCCCTGGATCTTGATAACCTGCCCCAAGCGGTGCCCGAACTCCGCCGTCGCGGCAACGTGCTGATGGACTCCAAGAGCAAGCAAGAATTCGGCAGCCGCTCGCCCGGCACCACCACCGAGATCGCCCGGCAGCAGGTCACCGTGGTGGGCAACTACGAACTGGGCACCGGCTTTGGCAGCGACGGCGCGGTGATCGTCGGCGAAGACACCTTCCAGCAGCTCACCGGTCGACCGCTGAGCATGGTCAGCCTGGGGCTGGTGCGCTTGTCCCCAGGGGCCGATCCGCAAGAAGTCGCCCGGCGGCTGCGAGCGATCCTGCCCCACGATGTCCGCGTCCACACCCGAGCCGAGGTCATTGACCGCGAGAAATCGCACTGGGTCGACAAAACCGCCCTGGGGATTATCTTCACATGGGGGGCGATCATTGCCTTTGCCGTGGGCGTGGCCATCGTCTACCAGGTGCAGTCGGCCGACGTGACCTACCGCCTGTCGGAGTACGCCACGCTCAAGGCCATTGGCTACAGCGACGGCTATCTGACGCGGATGATCCTGACGCAGAGCCTGGTGCTGGGGGTGATCGGCTTTTTGCCGGGGTTCGCCATCTCGCTGGTGCTGTACGAAGTGACCCAGACCATCGCGGGCATTCCCATCGCCATGAACTGGCAACGCGGCCTGGGCGTGTTGGTCCTCAGCGTGTTGATGTGTGCCGGCAGCGGAATCCTGGTGCTTCGCAAGCTCCGCGCCGCCGACCCGGCCGATTTGTTTTGAGGCAGCCGCCGCCAGCCCCGGGCGTTCTCCAACCGTCGGACCCACTCAATGGCCGTGCCCTTGGCCTGGTCGAACCTGACCCACGACAAGCGCCGCCTGGTCATCTCGCTGGGCGGCATCGGCTTTGCCGTGTTGTTGATGCTCATGCAAGTGGGCTTTCAGGCCGCTCTGCTGGATAGCACCACCGCCCTGCCCCGCAGCCTGATCGCCGACCTGGTGATCCGCAGCCATTTGCGGTACGCCCTGCTGGCCAACGAGGCCTTTCCCGAACGCCGGCTGGTCCAGGCCCGTGGTGTGCCGGGTGTGGCCTCGGCCGAACCGCTGTACCTCCGCTACACCCTGTACAATCACCCCGATGCCTCGACCCACGCCTTGGGGCCCTCGCAACCGCATGGCGAAACCCAGGCTGTCTCGTCGATCCGCTTGCTGGCTTTCGATCCCGATCGCCCCGTGCTCCGCCTGCCCGGGTTGGAGCAGTACGCCGAGGCCCTCCGCCAGCCCGAGACCGTGCTGTTGGACTCCGCCAGCAAACGCGAACTCTACGGCCCCATCGCCCCAGGCGTGATGACCGAAGTCGCCGGTCGCCGGGCCGAGGTCGTGGGCCTGTTCCGCCTGGGAACCGACTTCGTCAACGACGGCAACCTGATCACTGCCACCCGCAACCTGGACCAGTACGCTCCCAGCGGCTGGGGCGAACCCCCGGCAACCCAGATGGTCGACCTGGGACTGGTCCGCGTGGCCGAGGGCGAAAACGTGGCCGAGGTCCAGCGGCGATTGCAGGAACGCTTCGCCCGGTTGAACGACGTCGATGTGCTGACCCAGGAGGAGTTGATCCAGCAGGAACAACGCTTTTGGCAGCGGAGCACGCCGATTGGCACGGTGTTCAACATCGGCCTGGGGATCGGTTTCGTTGTGGGCACGATTATCTGCTACCAGGTGCTGTTCTCGGGCATGGCCCAGCACCTGCCCGAGTTCGCCACGCTCAAGGCCATGGGCTACGGCAACGGTTACTTTCTGGGTTATGTCGTTCAGCAAGCGGCCATGCTGACGCTGCTGGGTTTCATTCCCGGGGCGATAGCCAGCTACTTTCTGTATCAGATCCTCAGCGAACAAACCGGCCTGCAGCTCGCTCTGACCCTGCCCCGCGGCGGCCTGGTCCTGGGCCTGACCTTTCTCATGTGCCTGGTCTCCGGCATGCTGGCCGTTCGTAAAGTTATCAACACCGACCCGGCCAGTTTGTTCAAGTGAGACGGACCGGCCGCCCAGGGTCCCCCAGTCGCCTCGGGGCGGCTAGAATGCATGGATCGGCCGCCGCCACCATGGCCACCCTCCGCCTCACCGGGAGGAACCGCCCATGATCACGACCCTCCGCGTGCAAAACTTCAAGTCGCTGAAGAACGTCGAGGTCCACCTCGAACCGTTCACCGTCTTCGTCGGGCCCAATGGTTCCGGCAAGACGAGCATTCTGCAAGCGATTGATATAATCAACCAGGCGTTTCATTCTCCCGAATCATTGAACCCCAAAGATCTCCGAAAATCGACGACTCGCGACTCCCACGAGCCCTTGTCAATTGCCTGCCAATGTCGTGACGAAGCCTATCGTTTTCAACGAGCCAATTCCGAGACGGCGTCACCCATTCAATCCGCCAATCATTCAATGGCCGAGTGGACGGGAAACGGCCTTGCGGTCGCCGACCACCTCTCCTCGGACGATTGGCGCCCCTGGGAATCCGATGCGCAGAATCACCTCAGGTTGCCGACTGCTCTGCTTCTTCGTCTTGAACCATCATTGCTGGTTCATTCACAAAACTCGGGCAATGGAATCTCGATCCGGCCCGATGGTTCGGGTCTGCATGAAGCGACCGCAAATCTGGCCCTCAATGCTCCCGATGCCTGGCAGGCGTTGCAGAATGAACTCCGAAAGATTATCCCCACGGTGAGACGGCTTCGACACACGCCGATGACGCCGAAGCAATCGCTGAGCTTGCTCTTCGATACCACGGGAGCGGATTCGCTGTCGGCCCATGAAGTCAGCCAGGGCACACTACTGGTGTTGGGGCTGCTGACCGCATTGTATGCGACTGACCGTCCCCGGCTGGTGCTGATGGACGACCTGGATCACGGTCTGCACCCAGCCGCCCAACGCGAACTGGTGAGTCTGCTGCGGCGATTGATGGCCAGCGACCCCGAGCTGCAGATCGTGGCGACCACGCATTCGCCCTACTTGCTGGATGCCCTGGAACCGGCCGAGGTCCGCATGACCCTGCTGGACCATCAGGCCCACACGGTCTGCAAGTCCATCGAGGAGCACCCCGAGTTCAACCGCTGGAAGGACGAAATGCTCCCCGGCGAGTTGTGGAGCATGTTTGGCGAGAAGTGGCTCATCGGCGAGGGCACCAGCGGATGACGGTACGCCTGGCCGTGATGTTCGAATCCGATGCCGATCACCGCATCGCCAGCGATTTGATTAATCGCCTGCTGGTCGAGCGGATCGACTGGCTGGAGGACGAACTCCTCGACCACACCCGCAAATGGATCACGGCCACGCGGAACAGCGAGCCATTGGCCTGGAAGTCGATCCCCCGCATGGCTCATCAACACCGCATTCGGAAGCATGGCCATTTTGACGGCCGCCCCGGCGAGCCGGACGCCGCCAGCGCTCGGCGGGCGATCCTGGTTCTGCGGAAAGAGTTCGACGAACTGGATGCGATCATCCTGATTCGGGATCAAGACAATCGTCCCCAACGTCGCCAGGGACTGGAGCAAGCCCGCCAGGAGGCCTCCTCGCCCCCGGAAATCGTCATCGGCATGCCGATCCCCGAGCGCGAGTGCTGGGTCCTCAGTGGGTTCGAGCCGCGAGACGAGGACGAATCCCGCCGGCTGAACTCCGTGCGTCAGGACCTGGGCTTCGATCCCACCACCCGCAGCCATCGGCTCACCGCCGGCAGCAACGATTCGGCCAAGACCAGCCCCAAGCGGGTGATGGCTACCCTGATGCCCGAACCGGCACGTCAGGCCGACTGCTGGCAATTGACGGCGCTCGGCGACCTCCACAACAGGGGCCGCGACAACGGGCTGGCCGACTTCCTGGACGAGGCGCACCGGCGGCTGGTTCCGCTGGTCGACGGTCGAAGCTGATCGCCACGACTTGCCAGCCGGACGGCCAGGGACCAGAATCACAAACCTGCCGAGCCCACGGGCTTGGCCATTGTCAGGCGGGACGAGCCGCCCGGGGCGCTGCTTACTCCAGACGGTACGGTGGCTGTGAGTCGTATTGAAGAATCGGTCGATCTCGAGCCCTCGATCCGGATCCGGGGCCTGAACCACCACTTCGGCCAGGGCGAAGGCCGCAAGCAGGTGCTGTTCAACAACAACCTGGACCTGTACCCCGGCGAGATCGTGATCATGACCGGGCCCAGCGGCTCGGGCAAAACCACCTTGCTCACGCTCATCGGCACGCTCCGTGGCGTGCAAGACGGCAGCCTGCGGGTCCGCGGGCAAGAACTCCGCGGGCTGTCCAGCAGCCAACTCGTCCAGACCCGCCGCAACCTGGGCTTCATCTTTCAGGCCCACAACCTGTTCTTCTCGCTCACCGCCATGCAAAACGTGCGGATGGCCATGGAACTCAACCGCCTGTCGGCCAAAGAGATGACCAGTCGGGCGTCCAACTTGCTCGACCGACTGGGCCTGGCCGACCGCATGCACTACAAGCCGCAAGCCCTGAGCGGCGGCCAACGGCAACGGGTGGCCATCGCCCGGGCCCTGGTTAATCGGCCCAAGGTGATTCTGGCCGACGAGCCCACCGCCGCGCTCGACAAGGACTCGGGCCGCGAGGTGGTGACCATGCTCCAGGAG
>JBJHDE010000188.1:0-9115 GCA_050486385.1 Planctomycetales bacterium
CCCGCGGCATCACGCTGATCGATCCGGCCGTGGGCTCGCGGATGCTGATCGACGAGCTGGCCTTCGGACCGCGCGACGACTACGAAGTGCTGATCGCCGGAGGAGCCGCCAACCTGGTTCGTCCCCCGCCCAGCCCCACGGCCGAGCCCGCCCGAGTGTGACCGTTCACCGCCATCGGCCTTTCGGGGCCGGTGGCGAGTGCCATCCGAAAAGTGACGAGGCCGTGCAGGACGAATGGCCGCCTTCGAGAATGGATTCCCCGGTTTCGGTTTCCTCTCATAGCGGGCCACCGGTTTCGGCATCGGCCCGACCTCGGTGTCGATGAACCAATCCAGCATGCTGCCGCCCGCGTCCGAGGCGAATCCGACCCACTCGGGCCAACACCTGGCCGAGTGGCCCGCCGAGCTTGTCGTGTTCGCCGCCGACAATCGCGAGCTGCTGTTGGCCCGCATCCAGCAGGTGGCCCAGTGGGCCGAATCGGCCCCGGCCGACAGCCTGCCGGAAGCCGCCGCCGCGTGGAATCGAACGCTGCCCTCGGGCGGCGAGCGGTTGGCCATCGTCGCCAAAAATCCCCAGCATCTGGCCGAGCTGCTGGCCCGGGCCGCCAAGAAGTTGGCGGATCCCAAGTGCCAGCGGATTAAGGACAACGCGGGCATTTACTACTTTGCCGAGCCCATGGGGCTGGCCGGTCGAGTGGCCTGGTTGTATCCCGGCGAAGGCACGCAAAGCGTGGGTATGATCCGCGAGCTGGACGACTCCTTCCCCACGATCCGCGAGTCCTTGGATTGGTGCGACCAGGTGGCCGCCAATGCCGATGTGCCGTTGGAATCGGTGACCCGCTTCACCCGGTTTCCCACCGACGCCACCGAGGCCGAACGGGCGGCCGCCGAAAAGGACCTCCGCCGCTTCGACAACGCCATGTTTTCGGTGCTGATGGCCGACCTGGCGCTGGCCCGATTGCTGGGCGATTTTCAAGTGCCTTGCCATGCCACCGCCGGTCACAGCGCCGGCGAGATCGCGGCACTGGTCAGCACCGGGGCCATGATGGGCGAAGGCACCATCGGTCAGGTCGTGGCCATCATGCACTGGCTGGAAGAAGACCACGGCGACCAGGGCGCGGTGTTGCTGGCGATTGGGGCCTCGCGGGCGGATGTCGAAGCCGTATTGACCCAAGCCGCCGCCGAGAGCCCCGAACCGCTAGAAGCCCGCCTGGCCATGGACAATTGCCCGCACCAGTGCATCGTCGTCGGCCTGCCCGACAGCGTGCGGCGGGTCGAGGCGATCGTGGCCAGCAAAAAGCTGATGTTTGAACGGCTGGTTCTGGCCCGACCCTACCACACCGAGTTTTTCCAGCCCTTCATGGGACCGCTTCGGACCCTGTTCGAAGTCAGCGAGTTCCATGTGCCGGCGGTTCCCACGTACAGTTGCGTCACCGGGGGCCGCTTCCCCGACGATCCGGCCGCCGCCCGCGAACTCGTCCTGGCCCACTGGGTCTCGCGGGTCGAGTTCACCAAGCTGCTGCGGACCATGCACGATGACGGGGTGCGGGTGTTCGTCGAAGTCGGTCCGCGGGGGATGTTGAGTTCCTTCGTCGAAGACAGTCTCCGCGGGCGTCCAGCGACGGCGATTCCTTTGGATGTGCCGCACCGGGGCGGCAGGCTCCAACTGCTGCATGCCCTGGCTCAACTGGCGGCCCATCATGTGCCAGTCCGCCTGAGCTTCTTGGAAGAGGTCCGCCGGCCACAAGTCCAGCGTCCCGCCCCTGCGATGCAGCTCCACGAGGCCACGGAGGTTCCCGCCGGGGCCGCCAGCGTGATGCACGAGTACTGGCGGGTGATGGGCCAGTTTCTCGACACGCAGCAAGTCCTGATGGGCCAGCATCTGGCCAGCCGCGGGCAGCCACGCCGGGGCCGAGCCGTGCGACGCCCGACGCGTCCGACGGTGGCCGCACCCGTCCGAGAGCCAGCCGCCACGCTGGCCCCGGCAACCACGAACCCCTCGGTGGCTGGGGCCGCCACGGAACCGGCAACCCGGCCCACACCCGAAACGCTGCCGCTGATCGGGACCGTGGTGCGTCATGAACCCGGCCGCGAGATCCTGGTCCGTCGTCGGCTGGACCTGGCCGAAGAGCGCTACGCCGATCACCACACCGTGGGTGGCCAACACGTCAGCAAGGTGCATCCCGAACAGCACGGGCTGCCGGTGGGGCCGATGACCTTCACGCTGGAGACCATGGCCGAGGCCGCCATCCTGCTGGTTCCCGATCGGGTGGTCACGGCACTCAAGGACATCAAACTGTTCAAGTGGCTGGCCTTCGACCCGGAAGAACCCGACACCGTCGAATTCACCGGGCGCATCAAGCCGCCCAATCCGAAATCGCCCGAGGCCCCCGACGCCGTGGAGGTCGAGATGCGGGTCGAGCTGGTCGATTCGCGCGGCGGCGACCAGGCCCGACGGGCGGTGGCTGCCAGTGGCACGGTGGTCTTGCAACCCAAGTATCCACCGCCCACGCTCGCCGGCGATTTTCCGTTGACCAACGAGCATCCCTGCCCGATTACGGTGCCCCACGTCTACGGCGACCTGTTCCACGGCCCCATGTTTCAGGGCATCCTCGGCATGGGGCGGTCGGGCGATCACGGCGTCGAGGCCGAGGTCGAGGTCCTGCCCCGCGAGGGGCTGTTCGCCTCGACGCCGGATCCGCAATTCGTGGCCGATCCGGTGCTGATGGATGTGCTGATGCACCCGCTGTCGGCCTGGCATCTGGAGCAACCCAACCGCGCGGGCCGCACGTTGTTGCCCTTTGAAGTGCAACGGGTCGAACTATTTGGACCGCGACCGCGGGTCGGCGAGCGGATGCTGGCACGACTGAGTACCGACAAGGAAACCACCCGCCAGTTTGTTCACTCCGTCGAGGGCGTCCGCCCCGATGGCACGCTGTGGTGCCGCATGCGGCAGGTGAAGTACTGGCGGTTTTACATGCCGTTTGGCGACATCAACTTTCACAGTCGCAAAGACGAGTACTTCCTTTCCCAACAGTGGCCCGACGCTCGGCCCCAAACCGACCGCGGGGATGTGTTTTGCATCCGCGTCACGCCGCCGCCGGACCTGCTGCAACCGGCTATGCAGTTGGTCGCGGGTTACATTGCGCTGGGCCCGGGCGAGATGGAACGCTTTCGGCAATCGAAATGGGAGGGCCAGGACCGGCTCAATTGGTTGTTCATTCAAATGTCTGGGAAAGATGCCGCTCGCCTGGCCTGGCACAACCGACACCGGGTGCGTTTGTTTCCGGCCGATATTGAAATCCAAGCCGACCAGCACGGCCGGCAGTACGCGCTGTGCCTGGATGCCGAACCGGGTGCCGAATTGCCCCATGTGAGCATGGATGAACTCGACGGCTTTTATGCCGGCCTGGCGGCCTTTAGCCCCTATGTCGGTTTGGCTCTGCAAGCGGTCGGCCCCGTGGAAGGGCTCAGCCACGAGGAGCTGGCCTTGGCCTCGGGGCAAGACGATCGCGACGAGGCCGCCGCCCGACTGATGGCCGCCAAGCGGGCCGTGGCCAAGGCCCTGGGAGCGGAAGGCTCGGCCGCCGATTGTTGGGTCGAAGACCTCGATCCCTCGGGCGACGTGACCGTCTCGCTGGGCGAGACCCTCGGTCGACTGACACCCGAACTGGCGGGTTGTTACCTGCACGTAAAAACTTTGAGGGATGGAGCGGTTGTTGTCGGCACCACGCTGTGTCGCGCCCTATGATTTCCCTGAAGAGAGGCCCCAGCAGCCCGAGGCCGCGTGTCAACTGGCGGAATGACCGCCCATGCGTTGCCCCACAAAGCTGTCGGGTCGCTCCGCGACCACCGCGCGTTTTTGGCGGTCACTGAGAAAGCGTCTGTTGACCCCCGAAGGACTTCTGGAACACCGCAGGTGAAGTCACTCGCTGCCGTGGCATCGAGTTGGCCGGCCAAGTGTTTCCGTAAAACCAAATGTCCGGTCAACGTCTTTGAACATGGGGTCTGAAAAGAACCGGGCAGCCCGGGCAGGATGCCTTGGCTTGATGTTCGGCGTGATCCCCAGTTGTACGATCAGGTCCACTTGAGTGCCTGCTTGGCAGGATCAGGCTGGTCGTCCGCCCCGATTGCTGTGCGCCCCACGATAGGTCAATTCACTCACGGTACGCCAGCGCCCAACCGAGATCTCAGCCATGTTTATTCATCAGAATCAATTGCAGTACCTGCTGAGACCCGACCAGTACTACAGCAGCGAGCAGCTCGAGGTCGAAATCGACAAAATGTTTCGGCCGGGTTGGCACTTTGTGTGCAGCAAGGCCGACTTGCCCAAGCCCGGTGACTACCGCGTGGTCACGGTGTTGGGCGAACCCATTCACATCAAGAACTTCGACGGCAACTACCACGCCTTTTTGAATATCTGCCCGCACCGCCACACGGCCCTGGTTCGCGACTCGCACGGCAACTGCCCCAAGATTCGTTGCCAGTACCACGGCTGGGAATTCAACGAAGAAGGCCGCACGGGTCGGATTCCCGACGCCCGCTGCTTTCGTCCGTTCGATCGCGAGAACAGCCGTCTGCATCGGTTCCGCCTGGAGACCTGCGGCGATACGATCTGGGTCTCGCTCAGCGAAGACGGTGAAAGCCTGCAAGACTACCTGGGCCACTTCTACGACGAAATCACCAAGCATTTCTCGGGCCAATGGAAGCAGTGCTGGGCCTGGGAGCACGAGTACCCCGCCAATTGGAAGTTGCCCCTGGAAAACACCGTCGAGACCTACCACTTGCCGTTTCTGCACGGCGGGGCACTGGGAGCCGTCTACCCCAGCGAACAGGCTCAGGAGCACATCCTCGACGACCGGTTCACCACGGTGAAGTACGACACCCGCGAGAACAAGATGCTGACGTTTGCCTCGGAGTTGAGCGTCAAGCTGCTGCGTGGCGAAAAGAACAGCAACCTGTACATCCACAACCACATTCACCCCAATCACGTGCTCAGCACGACCGACCTGTTTGCCCACATGCAGGTCTATCTGCCCACCTCGCCGACTACGACACGGACCATCATCCGCATGTACAGCTTTCGGGGTGGCTACCGCGGCGTGATTCCGGCCATCTGGGGCCCCTGGGTTGCCATGAACGCCCGCTCGGCTAATCGCAAAATCCAACTGGAAGATGCCGCGGTCTTCGAGTCGCAGCAGCAGGGCGTCAAGCGGAGTCGGGCACCGGGATGTATCGGGACCCGCGAAGAGCGGATTTACGCCTTCCAGAAGTATGTTTACGATCGCACCGGCGGTCGCGACGACGTGGAGCCCGTCCCCCTGAATCCCGAACCCGTCTCGGCGGGCGGTTGAAGGGAACCAGGCCGCTGCGTCGCGTTGACACCGCTCCTAGACATTTGACCAACCCGGAAACAGCCCCCCACGGGTGGCAAGGACTGCACGATGCGAAGCTCCGAGGCGGTGCTTGATGATCTCCGCGTGATCCTCAGCAACTTTCAGGACCGCGACTACTCCGACGAGATGACACCCGAGACGCTGTTCTTCAGTGACCTGGGTTTTTCGTCGATCGACGTGATCGTGTTGGGGGACCGGTTGCAGGAGCACTACGGACAACAGATCTCCTTCAACGAGTTTCTCGGCGAACTGGGCAGCCAGGGGGCGCAAGATGTGTCGCTGGGGCAACTTTCCGACTATCTGAGCCGCACGCTCACCTAACGGGGCCCGCCACGCTGGGCGCTTCCCGCTGATCCCCGATTCCCCGAACTCCCACCCCGCGACCCGCCGTGCCCTTGCTTTCGATCGACGACCGCAACGTCCATTACCAACAGGAGGGCCAGGGCCCGGACGTCGTGCTGGTGCATGCCTTTACGAGCAACCTCTCGATGTGGATGCTCACCGGGCTGATGAGTCGCCTGGCGGCCCACTACCGGGTGACCTGCTACGACCTGCGGGGCCACGGGGCCAGTGGTCGCACCGAAACCGGCTACGACTCGGCCACCCTGGCCGCCGACCATGCGGCGATTCTGGACGCCTTGGAGATCAGTTACCCCCATGTGATTGGTCACAGTTACGGGGGTGTGATCGCTTTCCACGCCGCCCTCCTCTTCCCTAAAACCGTCAAAACTATCATCCTTTCGGATACGTACTTCCCGGGCCTCCGCGAGCTGGAGCCCGACATGGGCCAAGCCGGACCCTGGAAAAGCCTGCGGAGCAATTTGCAATCCGCCGGCATAGAGATTGGCGAACAGGTGGATTTCGGGCGTTTCTTCGAATGTGCCGAGGCGATGACCGCCCAACAGAAGCAATTGCTCCAGAAGAGCCTGGGCCCGATCGGGGCCAGTTGGGTGGCCGCGGCGGGTCGCTTGGCGGGCACCACGGCGGCGGTCGATGCCTTTTCGACCTCGGGGCTCACGGCCGAGCGAATTGCCTCGGTCCAGCAACCCGTGGTCGCCCTGTATGACGAACACTCGCCGTTTACCGCCACGGCCGAATACCTGAAGTCCCACCTGCGGGACTGCACCTTGGATGTGGTCCCCGGCGCCAAGCATCTGGCCCCGGTGGAAAACGCCGAGGCCTTCGGCACGCTGGCCCTCAAGTACCTCGAGCAGTTGGAATCGCAATGCGGTTCATGACCTTCCTGTTGAAGAATCTGATCCATCGTTCGGTGCGGACCGCACTCACGGTGGTGGGAATCGCCATCGCCATTGGCACGATGATCGCGCTCTTGGGCATCACCGATGGCTTCGAGCGGGCGGTGACCCGCGGCTTTCTGGAACGTGGCGAGCACCTGATCGTGCAGCAGGCCGGCGTGTTCAGTCCCGAGGCCAGCGACATTGCCGAAGCCGCCGCCGATCGCGTGGCCGCAATGCCCGAAGTGGAATGGGTCGCCAGCACCCTGGTGACGCCCGCGGCTTTTCCCACGGCCGATGGCAGCGCGGTCACGGCCCTGGTGCAGGGTTGGCCCCCCGAGCGGCTCGAGACGTCGGGCTTTGTCTACATTTCGGGCGAGCCCTTCACGGTCGAGCAGAGCGGCAAGAGCGTGGTCTTGGTGGGCGAGCGGTTGGCCGAGGCCCTCAAGCGGACGACCGGCGAGACAATGGAGATCGACGGCGAACCGTTCGAGATTCTGGCCGTGATCCGCAGCTACAGCACGTTCGAGAACATGTCGGCCATCATGCCGCTGGAGCAGATGCAGCGGATCGAGTTTCGCGAGGGCCGCATCAGTGGATTCTCGGTGCGGATGTACCCGGAATACGCCGACGATCGCGCAAAGATGGACGAACTGGCCGAGCGAATCAACGAACTCAAGGACGACGACGGTCGCAGCTATCGCCTGGCGGCCAGCCGGGCCGACGAGTACATCGAAAAGCAGGAGCAAATGAAGCAGGCCAAGGCCATGATTCTGCTGACCAGCACCGTGGCCATTCTGCTGGGAACCGTGGGGGTGCTGAACACCATGGTCATGAGCGTTGTCGAGCGGCAGCGGGAAATCAGCGTGCTGCGGGCCATCGGTTGGCGGAAGCGGCGAATCATGTCCATGATTCTGGGCGAAAGCCTGCTGCTGTGCTTTGCCGGCGCCGTGGTGGGGTCGGGTGTGGCCTGGCTGTTGGTGCAGGTGCTGACGGCCTTGCCCATGATTCGCGATCATATCCCCGGCAGCATTGCTCCGCATGTGTTTGTGCAGGGCTTTGCGCTCAGCCTGTTGGTCGGTCTGTTGGGCGGGTTGTACCCCGCGATCCGCGCCTCCCGAGTGTTGCCCAGCGTGGGACTCCGTCATGAATGATGCTCAAACGTGCAGCGGCAGCGACTTGCTGATCGAGGCGGTCCACCTGTCCAAGGTCTACACCGATGGGCAGGTCAACGCCCTGCAAGACGTGAATCTGGCCATTCGCCATGGCGAGTACGTGGCCATCATGGGCCCCAGCGGCAGCGGCAAAAGCACGTTGCTCAATCTGCTGGGAGCCTTGGATCTGCCGACCGAAGGCCACGTGTGCTTTGACGGCAAGCCGCTGGACGCGCGGCGGAACCTCGACGCCGTACGGGCCAAGAAGATTGGCTTCGTCTTCCAGAGCTTTCATCTGTTGCCCACGCTCTCGGCCGTGGAAAACGTTCAGATTCCCATGTTCGAACTGGGGATGTCGCCCAGCGAACGCACCGAGAAAGCCAACCGGTTGCTGGAAGATGTGGGCATGGGCCACCGGTTGCGGCATCTGCCCAATCGCCTGAGCGTGGGTGAACGGCAGCGGGTCGCCATCGCCCGCAGCCTGGCCAACGATCCGATGCTGCTGTTGGCCGACGAGCCCACCGGCAACCTGGACACCAAGACCGCCGAGGACATTCTCGCCCTGTTTGCCAAGCTGCATCGGGAACGCAGCATGACCCTGCTGGTCATCACCCACAGCGAGGAAGTCGGCCAACGGGCCGATCGGGTGATCCGCATTCGCGACGGACAAATCGAGAGCGATGGGCTCGCCGGGTCGTGAGGCTTCGGCCAGAATAGAGAATGTGCCAGGGCTGTCGAGCGGGTGGGACGCACGGCGGGCATGCCCTTGCAGCCAGCGATTTCAACGCGACTTCCTCGCCAACTACGGTGCTCATGGCCAAGAGTTCCCATGCGGCGCTGCTGATTGCCGATGACGACCCGGTGACCCGCCGCCTGCTGCGGCGGCATCTGGAACCCTTGGGCTATGCGGTCCGCGAAGCCGCCGCCGGGGCCGCCGCGCTGGCTCAGATCGACGACGACCTGCTGGTCGCCCTGATCGACCTGCACATGCCCAAAGTCTCGGGCCTGGAGTGCCTCAAACGCAGCCGCCAAAGCTGGCCCGATCTGCAAGTGCTGATGATCTCGGGCGAGGGCGACATCACCGATGCGGTGGCCGCCATGAAGCAGGGGGCCAGCGATTGGCTGACCAAGCCGTTTGACCCCGAGAAGCTGCGTGCGCGGGTTGAACAGGCCATCCGCAGTGCGGAACTCGCCCGCGAACGCAGCTCGCTTCGGCAAGTTGTGGGGGGGCAGCTTCCGCAAGTCACCCCGGTGACCCGTTCGGCGGCGTCGCGGCGGTTGTGGGAGAAAGCTGCCACCGTCGCCCCGCTCGACGAGCCGGTGGTGATCGT
>JBJHDE010000189.1:0-7615 GCA_050486385.1 Planctomycetales bacterium
ACTCGGGCGCCAATGCCGATGGCACACCCATCACGCGGCTGTATCGAAACGACGGTCCCGATGGTTTTACCCTGGTGTCGGGGCCATTTGAGAATGTCGCCAAGTCCGCGGTGGCATTCGCCGATATCGACGGCGATGGCAAGCTGGACATTTTCCTGACCGGTGGCCGTGGAACCAATGGCAATTTCAACCTGGTGAGCCAGTTCTACCGGAACGAAGGGGACGATACGTTCGTGGCGCTGGGTTCCCTGAACGTACCGGCGATGCATTATGCCTCGGTCGACTTTGCCGATTTTGATGGCGACGGCGATCTCGATCTGCTGATCACCGGTACCACAGGCTCAGGTGGAAATGGTGCCTTGACCCGCGTTTACCGGAACGACGGCGGCACCTTCACCGACATCAACGCCGGGTTGTTTGGCATCTATCGGGGATCGGCCCAGTGGGCGGACCTCAATGGCGACGGCGATCTGGACATCGTGGCCGCCGGTCGGAGCGAGGCCTTTGGCGCGCGCATCCTTGTGTACGAGAACGTCAACGGCACGTTCAACGAAGTCCTCAACGAGCAGCCCGGCGGGTACGACGCCGCCCTGACCGTGGGCGACTTCGACAATGACGGCGACCTGGACTTTCTGGTCACCCTCGACTTTACGCGACAGACGCGCCTCTACGAAAACACGGGCAACCTGACGTTCAACCGCATCGACCCGAGCCTGGACGGCTTGGTCGATACCGGCGCGGGCTCGGCCCATTTTGTCGACTTCGATCGCGATGGCGACCTGGACCTGTTCCTCACGGGTACGGCCCCAGGAAACGCGAAGATCGCGATCCTGTACGAAAACGACGTGGCCAACGGGGCGACGCCGATCGTCAACGCACCCCCGGCTGCCCCGACTGGCCTGACCGCGAGCGAGAACCAGGGCGTTGTCTTGCTCAACTGGACACCGCCGACCGATGACATCACCCCCACGGCGGCGCTCCGCTACGCGATCCGCGTGGGCACCACGCCGGGCGGAATCGATGTGGTCGCTCCGGCGGCCTTCGTGGGCGGACCGAACGACGGCCTGCGCAAGGACACCTCCCTTGGCGCGTGGACTGCGGCGGGCGCCGCGCTCCAAGGCCTAACTCCCGGCCAGACCTATTACTGGAGCGTCCAGGCGATTGACGGCGGACTGGCGGGCAGCCCGTTTGCCACCGAGGGTTCCTTCGTCTACGACGGCCAGCCGCCGACGCTGGAGTCATTCACGCGGTTCTCGCCGGCTTCGGAGGTCACCACAGCCACGACGCTGGTTTTCCGGGCGACCTTCGACGAGGCCGTGTTCAACGTCGACCCCTCCGATTTCCTCGTGACGGGCGGTTCCACGGCCACCGTGACTTCGGTCACCAGTGCCGACAGCGGCGCGGGTCTGCTGTGGAATGTGACCGTCAGCGGCGGCGACCTGGCCAGCTTCGAGGGAACCATTGGGCTGGAACTGGCCGCGGGGCAGAACATCGTCGATGCTGCCCAGTTTCCGCTGCCCGACGACCAGCCGGCGGTCAGCCAGACCTACACGCGGGTCAACCTCTCGCCCATCGTCGTGGCCGGTCCGGCCACGGGTGAAAGCGTGGTCCGCGTGTTCAACGCAATCTCGGGCGAACTCCTGGCCCAGTTGCAGCCCTTCCCCGGCTTCACCGGCGGGGTGAACGTCGCCATGGCCGATTTCAACGGCGACGGCATCGACGACATCATCATGGCCGCCGGTCCCGGTGGCGGACCGCATGTCCGCATTTTCGACGGCGCGACGCTGCAGCAGATTGATGGGCCCTTGGGCAGTTTCTTCGCCTACAATCCCGCATTCCGCGGCGGTGTGACCGTCGCCGCCGCCGACATCAACGGCGATGGCCACATGGACCTGATCACCGGCGCTGGTCCCGGCGGCGGACCGCACGTGCGGGTGTTCAGCGGTTTCGATGGCAGCGAACTGTACAGCTTCTTTGCCTACAACCCCAACTTCCGCGGTGGCGTGTTCGTCGCCGCCGGCGATGTCAATGCCGATGGCCATGCCGACATCATCACCGGGGCCGGCGCTGGTGGCGGCCCGCACGTCCGCGTTTTCAGCGGCGAAACCGGCCAGCAACTTGCCGGTTCGATTGGCAGCTTCTTTGCCTACGACCCTAACTTCCGCGGCGGCGTCCGCGTGGCGGCGGGCGATGTCAATGCCGATGGCCATGCCGATGTGATCACCGGCGCTGGTCCGGGCGGCGGCCCGCATGTCAAGGCGTTAAGCGGGCTCGATGGCAGCACGCTGGCCAGCTTTTTTGCGTACGACCCCGGTATCACCGGATCGGGTACATTCACCGGCGGTGTCTTCGTCGCCAGCTTCGATCTGAACGGCGACGGCTACGACGACTTCGTCACCGGAGCCGGACCCGGCGGCGGGCCGCATGTGCGGGTGCTCGATGCGCAAACACTGGACGATCTGACCGTTGCGCAGGGCTACTACACCGTGGGCCCCGACTACCGCTTTGGGGCCACCGTGGCTGGCGGCTTCGACCTGTTGGCGGGGTCCGCCTCTGCGCTGCACCTGCTGGGCCCAACCGGGCCCGGGGCCGAGGCCCTGAGCCAGGCCCATCTGTTTGCCGCCGCCGATCAGGCGGCGGCCTACTGGGCGGGGTTGGGTTTCGACACCCACGGCCTGGCCAACGTCCGCCTGACCACCAGCGACCTGCCGGGCACCCTGCTGGGATTGGCCGGGAGCGATTGGATTGTGATCGACACCGACGCCGCCGGTCACGGCTGGGCCCTGACCGACGAGGATCTCGACGCCGGCCGCGTTGACCTGCTGACGGCCGTGGCCCACGAGTTTGGCCACCTGCTGGGCCTGGAGGATCTGCCCGGCGCCGGCAGCAACGTCATGCACGAGGTGCTGCCACCCGGCGTCCGACGCCTGGACTGGGCCGCCCAGGTCGAGCGCGTCTTCAGCGGCGACTGACCCCTTGCCTCAAGGCCCAGGAACCGCACCACCGCTCACCAGGCTTGAGCCCCAGCCTTGCGGGTGCGATCAGGCCGAACGGTGTTTCGTCGCCCCCGGGCGGTCGGGGCGACTGTCGGTGCTTTTGGGATCAATCTCGACACGCGGCGGGTTATGGGACGCCCGGTCAATGTCGTTGAGCCTTGCGCCGTCATTTGCAACGTCGAATTGCAGGACGTCCGGACCGTACCGAGCTGGCATTCCCCATCGCCGTAGAATGCAGTCCGCCAAGGCGATGAGCCAGTCAAGTCACAAGACCAGTCAACGCGATCACTGCCGCCGGTCTCCCTCATACCTCAGGGCACAACTGGGTACATGATCGGCGGAGATAACACTCGTCACAATCGTTCCGTGAGCCAGACGCACAACGTATGCGCGGTTGGAAGATCTGTTTCCAGCCAACCCGAAATCTGGCTGAAATACGAGCGTTAAGTTCGGACAGGCGCGAACCAAATCCACGACAGCCCGGCTCGTCAAATAAGTCTGGCAACCGTCGACATATTTCAGAGAAGGAAACAGGCGAAGATCACCCAAACTAGCATCGGATGTCGATGTTCCTCGAAGGCCAAGATATTCGATGTGTTCAAACCCGGCGACTTGGGCAAGCACCGATGGATTCACCTGGACATTGTGAAGATCGAGACAGCGGAGAGTCGACGTGGACAGCAGTTGCTGGATTCCCTGCAATGTTGTACGTCGGCCCACGCCGACAGCTTCCAACGATGGCAAGGCCGCAAGGCGATCGATTGCTATGTCACCACAATCCGTCCCCGACAAATCGACAATCTCCAAGTCGTTCGCCCTCACGACGACGGGAACGGCCTGATCCGTAAGACGCAGTCTCCGAGCATAGAAATGTCAAAGAGACCCCATCGACAAGATTGAATGCACGCCGGCATCGGTGACCAACGATCTCTCGATACCGATGTGAACGATCGAGAACCGCACGATGTCAAAAGCATCCGCGTCGGAAAAGCTGTTGTTTGCAATAAGGAAGTAGGGGTCACGTGCCCACTCTTCTTTGCTGACGAGTTGACAAGCCCACGACTGAAGCGTTTCGTTGGCCACCGCAGTACCGGTAAGAAGGTTGCCTTTCTCACGAAGGCTCTCACAAACCATCCACTGCTCCCTGGCAGGCAGGACCAGCGCCAAATAGCCGCATCCGATGAGGAGGGCGGGTAACAGGAGCAGCAATGCAACCGTCATTCGCGCAATCATGAAGCCTCCGAAGCTTGTTTGCTTGATGTGACGGCCTGTCGACTCGCCCCAGGTCGATTGGAACTCCGTGTGATGTCGCCGCCGCCAGACCTGGAGAGCCGCCTGGGTCACGCGTGCGTGAGTTGACGGCGAGTCCGGAGCCCTGTATTTCCAATTTCAAGGTGGTCACGATGTAACATTGTGAGCGCGTTCTACTGATCCCAGCGCAAGTCTTTGAACAGTGCGGAAATCAGACGGTTTGACCTGTGTTGTCAAAGCCCGCTGGACAAACCACCCCGAGTCACGCGAACGATTCGGCATGGACTGCTGGAATCAGGAGAACTAACCGCCAAGACGCGAAGAGCGCGAAGGTGGGGGCACGACATCTTCGTGCTCTTGGCGTCTTCGCGGTTCAACGTGTTTGCCGTCCTGAGTTTCCCGGCGCCTCTTGGCTTGCTCGTAAACTTTCGCAGGCAACTCCAGGGGCCGGGCGGTTGCAGCGCCTCGCACCACCGCGGAGCGTGATCTGCGTGCCCTTTCAGTCCTTCGCATCGCGGACAGGAACCGCACCGATGGCAACCTCCTCGATCAGTTCCCGAAAAAGGCGACGGTTTGGCCTGACCCACTTCTCGGCGTCGGGAAGCGGTGACTCCGGCACGGAGAGCCGCGGAATGACGCCCGCCCCTCGAAACAAGTCCATATCGGGCGGAATGACTCCAAATCGCTGCCTGAACTGGTCATCAGGGCTCTCCTCCCACGAGAGGCCATTCTCCGCGGGTTGGAGCGCAACGAAGTTCGCGTCCAGCCATCGCCGCCAGACGAGATCAATACGGTCAATCTCCTCAGGTGCTGCTTCGGCCAGAAGGTCATGACGGCCAGTCAGGGAGATGAGCATGATGATGTTCCGCCGAAGATACCACTTGTTTCTCTCGCCCGACCGTTTCCGGTCTTCAACCAGTCGGCGAACAAGAAACGCCAGATCGGTACCGGTGAGTCCGCGATACTCTCCGCCCGAGGTTCTCAGCATCGGGCCCCAAAGCACGAAATGGAGGTATCGGGAGCGGAACGTCTGGTCCCTGAGCATTCGCTTCACCAGGGCACCACAGACGCTCTCATTGAGTTGATGGATTCTCCGCCCCAGCTCTCCCCAGTTCTCCGGATCTGTCTTTGGCTCGGAGGTTGCAACCGGAAAGGTGTTTGAGCAGCACAACGCCCACCGCAGATCGGCCTCGGGGCCATAGCGGCCGAATCCATCGACAAACCCGACCAGACGGGCGTCAAGATCACCCTCGGAAATCAATGTCTTGAATTCGTCACGACATTCGATGGCCACATTGATCCAATAGTCTAGATCGTGTTCCTCGGTCGGAGGATCCAAGTTCATCTGTTCTGGTTCGATCGAACGTAACCTTTCCCAGAACCGCGCAATCGCGGCATCGTCCCCAGGGACCTCTGCGTCGGCCGCCGTCTTTGCCGCCCTAGAGTCGAGGGGCATCGGGCCCGCCTGGACGTCAGGGGTGTCATTGGCTTTGATGTCGTCGGCGAACACAGCGACACGACCCAGGACGCACAAGAGCACGACCCCAACCAGAAGGCACCGAGATGGCACCCAGGCAAGCTCGTTCATCGTCGGGCCCTCCTTCTTTGAAACACCAACCGCGCAAGTGACCCAACTTCGCCTGAGGTCTCAACGATTTCACCGCGCGTTGCTCCCGGGCCTCTGGCGGACTGGAAGCCAATTGGTCGGCCGGCGAACCCTCAACCTCTGAGTGATTAGAACTTTCGGGGGAGGGGGGTGTCAAGCAAAACGCCGGCACTGGGGCCATGTTGGGCGGCAGCGGGCTTAGCCGGCGAGGAATCCAAACCCGCACTGGCGGCGAACGTTACGGCAGACCGGGCGGCGGGCAGGACCCAGGATCTGGGGGGAGCGTCTCTCGGTCACGAGGCTGTGACCCGCCAGAAGGGGTGTCCATAAAACCAACTGTCCTCGGAAAAAACTGGCCGAATGGTTGGATTGGGGCGTAGGATGATTAGGATGGAGAACGCATGAAGCGCGATTGATCGGTTTGGGGCATCGCCCGACCGATGGGTTGGGGCGACGCGGTCCCGGGGCTCAGGGAGGAGCCGACCTCGGAAGATTCGGGGCACGCAGGTTGCGTGAATTCTCCCCGTCTGATGAAGTCCGTTTCTTGTCCATTGGACGATCTTCTTCTATGAGCATCACGCCGTATCGTGAGACGGGCCCCCAGCGGCCGGTCGAGTTTCGGGGACAGTCCACGGTGTCGGCCCGGGTGATGACCCAGCCGCTTTCTCTTTTTCAACGCATCGTCCGTTGGCTGGCGGCCTGCCTGCCAGCGGCCTTGCTG
The DNA here is from genome assembly GCA_050486385.1 of Planctomycetales bacterium. Taxonomy (GTDB): domain Bacteria; phylum Planctomycetota; class Planctomycetia; order Pirellulales; family Pb10988; genus JBJHDE01. The sequence continues at coordinate 6,575 of JBJHDE010000189.1, forward strand.
CTGGCCGTGGTGTTGCCAGTGGGCGGGCCAGGCGAGCAATCGGCCAGGGCCCAGGACAAGCCGACTGTCGCGAGCCTGACGCAAGGGCTGAAGAAGACCGACGGTCTTTTGACGGTCTACATGAAGAAGGGCCGCATGCTGGTCGAGCTGAAGAGTACGCAGTTTGACAAAGACTTTCTGGTGCTGATCTCCATCGCCCGCGGCATTGGCGAGGGCTCGCTGCTGGGCGGGATGAGCTGGGGCTTTGGCGACGACTGGCTTTGGCAGTTTCGCCGGGTCGACGAGGATCGGGTGCATCTGGTGCGGGTGAACACCCGGTTCACGGCAGCCAGTGGATCGCCCGAGGCCACGGCGGTGGACTCGGCCTACACCGACAGTGTGCTGTTCAACCTGCCGATTCTGGCCAAGACCGATCGCTCGGTGCTGTTGGACCTGACCGATGTATTTTTGAGCGACCTGCCGCAGATCAGCCTGGTGATGCCGGGCTTTACGTTTGCCAAGGATCGCTCGGTGTTCTCGGAGATCAAGGGCTTTGATCAGAACACCGAGCTGCAGGTCGACGCGACTTACGCCTCGCGGGGCGATCGCAGCTTCGACACCGTGCCCGACAGCCGCGGTTTGACGGTCAAGGTGCATTACTCGATCAGCCAGTTGCCGCAAACCGGCTACAAGCCGCGGTTGGCCGACGACCGCATCGGCTACTTTTTGACGGTGGTCAAGGACTACTCGAAGAGCGGCAACGACGATCGCTTCGTGCGGTACATCAACCGCTGGGACCTGCAGAAGGCCGACCCCGAGGCCAAGCTGTCGCCGCCCAAGGAGCCGATTGTCTTCTGGCTGGAAAACACCATTCCCTACAAGTACCGCAAGCCCATCCGCGAAGGCATTCTTGAGTGGAATCGGGCCTTCGAGAAGATTGGTTTTGCCGACGCCATTGAGGTCCGCCAGCAACCCCCGGATGCCACCTGGGATCCGGAAGACGTCAAGTACAACACCTTCCGTTGGATCACCGCCGGGGCGGGTTTTGCCATGGGGCCCAGC
>JBJHDE010000189.1:7625-9090 GCA_050486385.1 Planctomycetales bacterium
CGGGTGAATCCCCGCACGGGTCAGATTCTGGACGCCGACATCATTTTCGATTCGGACTTCGTCCAGTATTGGAAGCAACAGTACGAGGTCATCACCCCGCAAAGCATCGAGGCCATGACCGGCGGGCCGGTGGACTTGGCCAGCTACGAAGCCTACATGAAGGGCATCCCCGAGCGGTTCCGCCACGCGGCCGAGTGCCGCTGCGACCTGGCCCATGGCTTCTCGCATCAAATGGCCTTCGGCGCCGCGGCCATGCACGCCCGGTTTGCCAACTCGGCTGAGCGGGCGGCGATGGAAGAGAAGTTGATTCTGCAGGGCCTCAAAGAGGTGACCATGCACGAGTTGGGCCACACGTTGGGTCTGCGGCACAACTTCAAGGCCAGCACCTGGCTGCCGCTGAAGGACCTGCACGATGCCGCCAAGACCAGCGAAACGGGCCTGACGGCCAGCGTGATGGACTACATGCCGGTCAACATTGCGTTGCCCGGTCAACCGCAAGGCGACTTCTACTCGCAGACCATCGGGCCTTACGACTACTGGGCCATTGAGTACGGCTACAAGCCCTTGTCGGGCGGAACCCAGGGCGAAGTGGCCGAGCTGCGCAAAGTGGCCCAGCGGTGTGCCGACGCCGGCCTGAGCTTCTCCACCGATGAAGACACCCGCGGCGTGGATAGCGACCCGCACTCGAACCGCTTCGACATGGGCGATGATCCGGTGGCCTATGCCGAGTTTCAGGCCGAGTTGGTCAAGAGCCTGTGGGAGGATCTGGTGGATCGCGTCGTCGAAGACGGCGAGGGCTACCAAAAGGCCCGCATGGCCTTTGCCATCTTGCTGAGCAAGCACGGACAGGCGATGTTCTTCGCCGCCCGCAACATCGGCGGCCTGTACGTGCATCGCGATCACAAGGGCGACCCCAACGGGCGTCAGCCGTTTGAAGTGGTCAGTGCCGAGGATCAGCGCAAGAGCTTGGCCCTGCTGGCCGAGCAGGTCTTCAACGACGAGCCGTTCCAGCTTCCGCCGGGCTTGTACAATCAACTGGCGGCCTCGCGGTGGCGGCACTGGGGCATGCGAAGCCTGGTGCGGTTGGATCTGCCGGTGCATGAGTACGTCTCGATGTGGCAGGACCGCGTGCTCGATCAGGTGCTGTCGTCGCTGACCTTGCGGCGGCTGCACGACTCGGAATTGAAGATTGCCGCCGACGAAGACTGCTTCACCGTGCCCGAGTTGCTCAGCGGGCTGACCGGGGCGATTTTCTCGGAGCTGGAATCGCTGGAACCCGGCGAGTTCAGCAATCGCACGCCGGCCATCAGCAGCCTCCGCCGCGACTTGCAGCGGAACTACCTGAGCCGCCTGGGACGCCTGGCCCTGGGGCAGCTTGATGCCCCGCGGGATGTCGAGACCCTGGCCCACTTGGAACTGGCCGACTTGCAGGGCGAGCTTAAGAAAACCCTGGGCCGCGACGACT
>JBJHDE010000190.1:0-9078 GCA_050486385.1 Planctomycetales bacterium
ATTCTGGATTCGTTTGGCTTGGAAGGCAAAAACAACGAGTGTGGCGGCTTTTATCAGATTGCCGCGCCGAGTGTGAACATGTGCCTGCCGCCGCTGGCGTGGCAGACCTACGACGTGGAGTTCACGGCGGCCCGTTACGATGACCAGGGCAACAAGACCAGCAACGCCCGCACCACCGTCAAGCACAACGGTGTGGTGATTCACGACGATCTGGAATTGCCGCGGGCCACCGCCGGTGGTCGGCCCGAGACGGCCGAACCCGGCCCGGTGTTCTTGCAGAATCACGGCGATCCGGTCATCTTCCGCAACATCTGGGCGCTCAAGCGCTGAGCTTGACGCCAAGCCATTTTCGCTGTGAAGAACTCACCGTCCCGGGTGTTGCCAGGCCGCGGCCGACCGACGCCCGGGACGTGTGTCGCTGGAGTTGATGTTTCCCATCCCGTAGGAGTCGCGTCACCCGATGGTTGCCCTGGCACTCGTGATCAGCTATTTGGTCGGCTCCATTCCCTTTGGTTGGCTGATGGGCTGGCTGATTGCGGGCGTCGACATTCGTCATGTGGGCAGCGGCAACATTGGGGCCACCAACCTGGCACGCTCCATTGGCTGGGGTTGGTTTCCCGTGGTCCTGCTGCTGGATGCCGCCAAGGGTTTTGGTCCCGCGGTGTTGGTGGCCCAGAGCTTGGGATCGCCGGGGATGGGCTGGCTGACCGAGCCCACCACGCTGGTGATCCTGGCGGGCGTGTCGGCGATGATCGGTCACTTGTGGCCCATTTATCTGCGGTTTCGTGGTGGCAAGGGCATTGCCACGGGGTTGGGCGTGATCGCGGCGTTGGCCCTGTGGTTGAGTTGGTGGCCGGTGGCCGCTTCGGTAGGCATGTTCGCGTTGACGTTGGCGGTGTCGCGCTACGTCTCGCTGGCGTCGATTGTGGGGGCCCTGGGTTATGGCGGCGTGCAACTGGCCTTGGTCGGCGATGTGTTTCAATCCCAGGTGCTGCCCATCACGTTGTTCAGCGTACTGGGTCCGTTGCTCGTCGTTTTCCGACATCGCCAGAACATCGTGCGGATTCTGCAAGGCACCGAGCCCCGCGTCGGCCGCCGCGCGCCGAAGGACCACCCCGAGCCGTCGTGAGTGACGGGCAGTGGATCAGCCATCGTGCCTTGGCCTGCGAAAGTCCTTGAACCGTGGCAATTTCAGAGGGACTGGCTGACTTGGCCTCACCCTGGTCGACAAGCCATCAATGCGAGGACTGCTGTTCGCAGTGTTTCGCTGGAATGGGGAGACGCTGATCCAAGGATCGAGTGATCCCCGCAATAGTTTGCGACACAGCACTGTTGGCACCGAGACTCATCGAAGTGTCACGCAGGAGTCAACAAGTCTTGCAATAGGTGTGCCACTGCTTGCTTGCAAGCAGTGTTGGAAACGGGTCACCTTACCTGGATGGTTACGCTTCGACTCGATTGCTCAACGTCGAAGAGCCTATCGCACCGCTTGCCAGCAAATAGTGGCGCACTTTTGGATGAAGCAAGGGCACCCTAACGGTTGATCGATTTACGGCGGCAAGCGGCTTGGATTCAGGGCTTGGTTCGTTCAAGCCTCGTATCAGTCAACATCTGAGTTCGGCGGGCATTCAGCCGATCCTTGACATCTTCGAGGGCTGCCTCCAGCGGTAATGGCGGGTTAGCCGATGGGGCGGCAAGTCGTGCGTCCAAGACTTCACCATGCCAATCCGGGGAAGACAAGTCCGCCGGATTGGCCGACAGATCACGCCACAAGATGTCCATGGCAGCCAGCTTGTCAGCCGGGGACAGTGCGGCAAGAAGTGTTTCCAGTGATGCGTCAGACATGGTGCTTGGCTCTCAACACGGGCCGGCTTGCGAACTCCCCATCCTTGTCATGCACGACATCGGCGTCGGCCATCGTTGAGGTGATGACCCGGCAAGCTTGATGATTGCATTGCGAATCAGGTTCCGCCCGACTCGTCGGTCCGATCCGCGGGTTGGTGGGCCGATGGTCCGCGCCAGATGGGACGGCCCGACTCGGCTTGTCGCCGTCGCGCATCGGCGAGAATCGCTTGAATATCGCCTCCAAACTTCTCCGCAAGTCGCTCACGAGTGCGATGGATTTCTTCGATTGTCGTGTCAACCTCAGGCTTCTGGATCATCTTCGACCATCTCCTCGGGCGTGCAGATTATCGGAATGGGCACCGCCAGGTCATTCAGCACGGCATGAATTCTTGGCAGTATCTTACCATTGGCCACGAGAGGCCATCATCGCCCCAACGAGCCAGTCGCGTGGCGGATTAGCTTTCCACTCATTAGGACCGGAATCCAGCCTCGCGGTCGAAATTGTTTCACGTGAAACAATTGTTCACCGGTGCGGTGGGCTTGGGGAGGGGCGACTACCCCTCGAAAGGCTCCAGTGACCAGGGGCTCCAGGTGGCGGGCAGGGGGGCGAGAATCGTGACCCGCTGGCGGGTGCTGGGGTCGTCGAAGGCGAGTTGCCGGGCGTGCAGGGCGATCGGTTCGAGTCGCGGATCCTCTTGAGGGGGGCCGAGCCGCTCGGTCGATCCGTACTGGGCATCGCCCCACACCGGGTGTCCCCGGCTGGCCGCCTGAATGCGAATCTGGTGCATGCGGCCTGTGTGCAAGCGAATCTCCAGCCAGGTCCCGCCCGGCACCCGGCCCAGGGTCTGGTAGTCCAGCGTGGCCTCGCGGGCGTCGGGGGTGCTGGCCGAGGCGATTTCGGCTCGGGCGACATTCGGGATCTTGCGGATGAAGTCGGTCCACTGCCCGGCGGCCGGCTCGACGTGGCCCTGGACGATGGCCCAATACCGCTTGTCGACGGTGCGGCGTTCAAACTGTCGGGCAATCTTCTGCGTGGCCCGCACGCGGGTGGCCATCACAATGGCGCCGCTCACCGGGCGATCCAGCCGGTGAATCGTGCCCAGGTAAAGCGGATGGGTCGGTTGATCGCGCTGGGTCAGAAACGCCCGAACCTGCCGCTCAAGGCAGGGGATGCCCGGTGGGGCCTGGGTCAGCAAGCCCGAGGGCTTGTTGAACACGAAGCAGGGGCCGTGTTCGTACAGGATGACTGGCGGGGATTCGGGCGGGGGATCCGTCATGGATGATGGGGCGAGTCGGAAGGTCTGGCCAGATGCAACAAGGGGCCTTGGCGTTGGGCCCGGACGGCACCGGGAAGCATGATCGCCGGCAAAGCCTGATCGGGCCGCATCAGTTCGGCCAGGCGTTGCCACTGGGCGTAGCCCATGCTTTGACGCGGCCAATCGGCACGTCGCCAGAGTGTGACACACAGCTCGCGGACCAGATAGGGCCGGGTGTCGGCCAGGCGGCGGCAGTCGACGTGCCAGCCCTCGGGCGTTCGCTGGGCAATCTGGTCGGCCAGGGCTTCGGCCTGATCGGCCAGGGTCTGGTGGGCCTCGCTGGCCAATTGGCCCAACCGCAGCAAATGCTGGCGGACGGCCGGCTGGATGCGTTGTTCGATCCACGGCAACAGCTCGTGCCGCAGGGCATTGCGGGTCAGGCGGGTGTCCAGGTTCGAGGCGTCGTGCAAATACGGCTGGCCCAGGCTTGCCAGGTACTCCAGCACATCGGCCCGAGTCAATTGCAGGCACGGTCGGACCAGCGCGGCCGGTCCCAGATCTCGGGCGAAGGGCATCCCCGCCAGACCCGCCAGACTGGTCCCACGCAGGATGTGATGCAGAATCGTCTCGGCCTGGTCGTCGGCCGTGTGGGCCACGGCCACCCAGCGGGCGCCCAGCCGGCCGGCCAGATGCTCGAACCAGCCGTAACGGGCACTTCGGGCTGCGGCCTCCAGGCCATCGCCGGCGGCTTGGGGGTCAATGTGGACTCGCCCGGCTTCGAACCGCAGGTTCAAGTCCTGGGCCAGGGTGGCGACGAATCGGAGTTCGTCGTCGGCCTCGGGCCGCAGTCCATGATGCACGTAGGTGGCCACAATGCGGTGGTCGGCGGCGGGGTGCAGGCGACGGATCGCCCGGAGCAACGCGGTGCTGTCGGCTCCGCCGCTGGTGCCGACCAGCACGATTTCGTCGCCATCGCCGGCCGCGGGCCAGGCGTCGAGGATGGCCTGTTCGAATGCGTGACGAGGGGGACTGGCCGACATGCGGGCGACTCGAAGGGGGTGCTGCCAGCGGGCGGAATCGGGGAAGTGGCACGGTGACGGGGTGGCCTTGGGGGCGGAGGCGAGTGGGAAACCCTCGCCGCATTGTTGTGCATAACGGCTTGGCAGGGAAGAAAGGTGTCCCAGTCCCCACGGGCGGATGGAGCGCCAGTTGCGGACGAGCTACCCGGGCCTTAGATTGAAACTTCTGCCCCCAAGACAAGTGCCCAGATGCGGACAACGAGTTTCGCGCTCGCTTTCGTGGCCCTCGGCCAATAGGGCCCGCACGGGTGAAGAGTCGGGGGGCAGGCGATCGCCGGTCGCCGGGCCCGACGGGTGTTTGGCCGATAGGGCTTGCCGCTGGCGATTGACCCAGAAGATGAAACGCGTGGCGAGGGCGCCCAGGGTGCGAGTACTTCGGACGCTGGGCAACGCGGTGCGACCTCGGGACGGTCGGTTGGGAAGACAGGCCATGGCGTGACGCACAAACTTGGATCGGCCAAGGTGGCTGGGCTCGCTTAGAGTCCAACACCCTACCCAATGGTTGATCGGGTTTGCGGCATGTCGTTGCGTCGCCAGGAAGGCTGCTGTTGTTCAAGGGATTCGGGTGCCAGGCGTCGGCTCGGTGGGGAGCGGCCAGCGGCACGAGCCCTCTTGAAACCAACACGCATCACTTCCTCGGCGGGTTCTTGTTGACCCAACGGCAACCGTGTCCTCGGGGGATGTCCGCCGAACCAACGGTTCGGATCGCTGCTCGCCATGCCTCACGATAGACCTCGGAGCGGTGACCGTGGACGGTATTTTCTACGTGCTGGCCGCCTTGATTGGGGCGGCCGTGGGCGCGGGAGTGGTCAAATTTGTCGACCGCCTGCGTCTGTTTGACGCCCGAAGCAAGAGCGAAGAGTTGTTGCTGCAAGCGCAGCGCGAGATCGACAATCGGCGGCAGGTCTCGGAGCTGGAGCTTAAGGAAAAGGCCCTGGAGCACGCCGCGGCCCTGGATCGCGAGGCCAGCGAACTGCGGCAAAAGCTGCATGAGCGCGAGCGGGCCCTCGACCGCCGCGAGAGCAGTCTCGATCAGCAGAACGAGTTCCTTCGCAAACAGGAACGGATGGTCGAGCAGACCCAGCAGCGGCTGTCCGATCGGATTGCGCAGACCGACGCCACCCGGGCCGAACTCGACGAGACGCTCCGTCATCAACGGCAGCGATTGCACGATCTCAGCAATCTCAGCCGCGAGGAAGCCTCCGCCCAGTTGCTGGGGGCCCTGCAACAGGAGCTGGAGCACGAAGCCGGTGCCGTGATCCTCAAACACCAAAAGCGAATCCAGGAGACCTGCGAAGCCAAGAGCCGCGAGATTCTGATCACCGCCCTGCAACGCTACGCCGCCGCCCACACCGCCGAGACGACCACCAGCACGGTCGATATTCCCAGCGACGATATGAAAGGCCGCATCATCGGCCGCGACGGGCGGAATATCCGTGCCTTTGAGAAAGCCACCGGCGTGGACGTCATTATCGACGACACCCCGGGCATCGTCGTGGTCAGCGCCTTCGACAGCGTCCGCCGCGAGGTCGCCCGACTGGCCTTGCAACGGCTGATCGCCGACGGGCGGATTCACCCCTCGCGGATTGACCAGATTGTGGGCGAGACCCAGGCCGAGATCGACGAGCACATCCTCGAGTGTGGCCGCGAGGCCGCCCAGGAGGTCGAGGTCCACGGTCTGCACGACAAGGTGATCGAGCTGCTGGGCCGACTGCGATTCCGCACCAGTTACAGCCAGAACGTGCTGCGGCACTCGATCGAGGTCTCGTTTTTGTGCGGCATGCTGGCCGAGGAGGTCGGCCTGGACGGCCGGCTGGCCCGGCGCTGCGGCCTGCTGCACGACATTGGCAAAGCGGCCGATCACGAGATCGAAGGAGGTCACCCCAAGGTGGGTGCCGACTTGCTCAAGCGATTTGGCGAACGGCCCGAAGTCATCCATGCCGCCTTGGGCCACCACGACGATATCCGCATCGATCACCCCTACACCGTGCTGGTGGCCACCGCCGACGCTTGCAGCGCCAGCCGCCCCGGCGCGCGACGCGAAACCCTGGATCGCTACGTCAAGCGGCTGGAGGAACTCGAAGCGATTGCCACCAACTTTCCGGGTGTCGATCACGCCTACGCCATCCAGGCCGGTCGCGAACTCCGCGTGATCGCCAGCGCCCAGCGGACCACCGACGACTCGGCCGCCAAGATCTGCCGCGATATCGTGAAGGCCCTCGAAGAGCAAATGACCTATCCCGGCGAAATCAAGGTCACCGTGCTCCGCGAGGCCGCATTCATCGACACCGCCCGCTGATCCACGACGGGTATTGACCCGCAACCCGCTTCCAGCGTCAGGCGGGCCGTTGGCCTGCGGCTGCTGTCGAGGGACTCCTCACCGCGATTCTTCAGCCCCGGGGAACAGCCAACGTGCGGATTCTGTTGATTGGCGACATTGTCGGCAAACCCGGCCGGCAGATCCTGGGTCGGTCCCTGGCGGGCCTCCGCAAGCGGCATCGGCTGGATGTCGTCATCGCCAATGCCGAGAACGCCGCGGGCGGGTCGGGACTCACCCCGGCGATGTATCACGAGCTGATCCGCTACGGCGTGGACGGCGTGACCCTGGGCGATCATATCTACAAGAAGAAGGAGATCTACTCGATCCTCGAACAGGCCACCAACATCGTCAAACCCGCCAACTACCCGCCGCGGGCCCCGGGCCGCACCTGGATGCAACTGCACGATGGGCAGGGAGTGCCGCTGGCGGTGGTCAGCCTGCTGGGTCGGGTGTTCATGCGGCCGGTGGATTGCCCCCTGTTGGCGATTGACCGCGTGCTGGAGGAAATCCCCGACGAGATCGCGGTGCGGATCGTGGATGTCCACGCCGAGGCCACCAGCGACAAACAGTTGATCGCCCGCTACTTGGACGGTCGGGTCTCGGCCGTGGTCGGCACGCACACGCATGTGCCCACGGCCGATGCCTGCGTGCTGCCGGGGGGCACCGCGTTTCAGTGCGATTTGGGCATGACCGGCCCTTATGAAAGCATCCTGGGTCGGCGGATCGACCGCGTCTTGGAGACCACGCACTCGTTCCGGCCCACACCGTTTGACGTCGCCGAGCGCGATGTCCGCTTGTGTGGGGCCATCGTCGAGGTCGATGTCGCATCCGGCCGCGCGTGCTCGATCGACCGGCTCGAGGTCCGCGAGTCCGAGTTGCCGGAACTCGAAGCCTTGGCCGCACAGCCCGAATCGACCACCGCCTAAGCTGGCCGACCCCGCGGGACCGGCCACATGCTGCATTGCGTCGCATGCCCGACCGGGGTGTGACAGAATCGCGATTGACGCGATGGCCCCGCGCGACCTATATCTGGCGTAGGGACGTTCACACCTTCTTTCATACGCATCCGCATCGGATGCCGCCTAGCAAGGAGCGCTCGGGCGATGACACCTTTGGAGCAAGCCACCGTGGCCGCTGGCGTGTTTGTCGAATTCGTGGGGCAGTCGGGACATACCCTGGGTCAGGCGCTGGTGGACGATTGGGCGGATCGCAAGATCCCCACACTCGGCCAGCAGCTCACTTGCCCAGCCGCGGCGGTGGGCGGCTTCAGCCGCACGGAACTCTCGGGCACGGTCGTCGATCGCCGCTTCGAGGTGCAAACCGACGATGAAGGGCAACCCAGCCTGTGGGTCTATCTGCTCGTGCGTGCCGACAACCGCACCCCACGCCCGACCGACGACCTGGCCCTGGCTGGCTGCTCGGCCTGAGGCCCGTCCGTACCCTTGGACCCTTCGTCTTGGTCTTGCGACCCAGGGCACCGCGCTGGGTGATTGGGCGATTGAGGTCTGTGTGTCTTGTCGTTTGGCATGGCCAAGCCGCCTTGGCCAACAATTCTGGTGGGATTGCGCTTGCATCTTGGGGTCGGGGCGCGAATGCTGAGGAGATGCCTCGAGACCGGCGTGGAGGCCGCCGGCTTGCGGCCCACGCCAGACGCCCAAATAAGGAGGCGTAGGCCATGCCCATTCCCGTCATCACCGGCGTGATCCGTCGCCGAATCCTGCTGAACTATCGCGGCGATCCCGAGGTGGTGGCCGCTCGCTTGCCGCAACCGTTTCGCCCCAAGCTCCAGGCTGGCCACGCGATTGTCGGTGTCTGCCTGATCCGGCTCGAACAGGTCCGACCCCGGGGCCTGCCGTCGTGGATGGGCATCGCCAGCGAGAACGCCGCCTCGCGGATTGCCGTCGAATGGACCGACGACGATGGCCAGACCATCGAGGGGGTCTTCATCCCTCGCCGAGATACCGACAGCCGGCTGAATGCCTGGGCTGGTGGGCGGGTGTTTCCCGGCGTGCATCATCGTTCGCGATTTCAGGTCCGCGACGACCAGCACACGATTCACCTGAGGATCGACGCGGTCGACTTGGATGCACCGCTGGTGGACCTGGTTGTTCGTGAAGCCAGCGAGTTGCCCGCGGATTCGTGCTTCGATTCGTTGGAGGCGGCGTCGGCGTTCTTTGCCGCCGGCGGCGTGGGCTACTCCACCCGGCCTCACTCCTGCACGCTGGATGGCCTGGCCCTCGAAGTCCCCGAATGGCGGGTCGCGCCGCTGGCGATTGAGCATGCGGCCAGCGCGTGGTGGGACGATCCCCAGGAGTTTCCGCCGGGGTCGATTCAACCGGATCACGCGCTGCTGATGCGCGATGTGCCGCATGAATGGCACGCGCGACCGGCGATGCAGGCCACCTGGCCGCAATCGGCTTCGGCCCCGCCCGGTTGAACCTCCCGCTTGGCTCGGGAACGCCACCGTCGGCTCTGTCTGCTGGGCCTGCGATTCCAGGCTCGGCGAACGCCCCCCGATGACGACCACATCCGGCAATCGGCCCTGAAAGGGCCACGCTAGGATAGCCCAGGGCACCGC
>JBJHDE010000191.1:0-9078 GCA_050486385.1 Planctomycetales bacterium
GTGCATCTTCGGCCGGTGCATCTTCGGCCGGAGCGTCTTCAGCCGGAGCGTCTTCAGCCGGAGCGTCTTCAGCCGGGGCGGGTTCTTCAGCGGGAGCGTCTTCAGCCGGAGCATCCTCGGCCTGGGCCTGTTCGGCGGGTTCGTCGGCCGGCTCATCCTGAGCGTAAGCGGGCAGGCTCCACAGGAGGGCGGCGGCCAGGGTGGCCAACCAGGGTAGTGTGTTCCAGCGCATGGCGGGACTCCAGGGGGAATGAAAAGTCGCAACTCGTCGCGGCGCCTCGCCGCGGTCAAAGTTTGGTCAACTGCCCCATCCTTCTAAACGGGACCAGCCGGATTCAAGGGCCGGCGGCCATTTTTTTTCGTTTCTTGCCCCCGGTTTCGCCGATTTTGTCAGGTTGTTGGTGTCGGTTAAGCTGGGAACACCGGTTCGCCGAGGGGTGAACAGCGAGAATTCTTTGGAGAGCTGCTGATGTCCAGCGGAGCCTATCGGACCGAACTGCCCGAACCGACCCCCAACCGGCCGCCGGCGGGCCAGTCGGCCGTCGAGGGCTATTTGCCCTCGATGTTGGACCGGCTGACCGACCCCGAGAGCGGCGGCACGGCCTACCGTCGGGGCTACGGGCCCGAGGAGGTCACCGCCGCGGTCCGCCGCGACCTGGAGAACTTGCTCAACACCCGCCGCTACGCGGTGCCAGAGATCAACGAGTACCCCGAGACGCTCAGCAGCGTGGCCAACTTTGGCATGCCCGACGTGTTGGACCTGCCCGCCGGCAACGAGTTGCAGCGGGCGGCCATCGGCTCCAAGATTCTGGAGGCCATCCGCCGCTTCGAGCCCCGTCTGACCGATGTGCAGGTCGTGTTGGTCGAAGATATCGACCAGAACGACCGCTTCTCGCTAAAGTACCAGGTGCGGGCCCGATTGGCGATTGATCCCTCGCCCGAGGTCAATTTCGAGACCGTCGTCGAGTTGGGCCGGGGGCGGAGCCAGGTCAATCACATCCGCTAGTCCTTCGGCAGGTTGCCGTCTGAGGCCGAGTCTGCCTTACGTCGGCCGGTGGTTCCGTCTACACTCTAGCGATCTACGGGAACCGCCACCCTCGTGGCCCAGCGGTCCCGGTCGCGGGGAGAATTCGCCCAAGGCTTTCCACTCGTTCGGGGGCAGGTGTGTCCGATTCGCTGTTTCCCTACTACGAGCGCGAGCTTGGCATTATCCGCCACCTCGCCCGCGACTTCGCCAAGCAGTATCCGGCGGCGGCCGGGCGGTTGCTGTTGGAGGCCAATCGCAGCGGCGATCCGCACATCGAACGGCTGATCGAAAGCTTCGCCCTGCTGTGCGGGCGGATCCATCGCAAGCTGGACGACGAGTTCCCCGAGCTGACCAACGCCTTGCTGGGGGTGCTCTATCCGCACTATCTGGCCCCGGCGCCCAGTATGGCCGTGGTCCAGTTTGATCTGGATCCCACCCGCGGCAAGCTGCCCAAGGGCTGTCGGATTGAGTCGGGCAGCCGGGTGCAGAGTTCGCCGGTGGGCGGGCTGCCGTGTCGATTTCGCACGACGTATCCGGTGACGTTGTGGCCATTGGTCATTGAGCAGGCGGTGCTGCAGCGGCCGCCTTTGCCCAAGGGCTATCGTCCCCCGCCGCGGACGATGTCGGCCCTGCGGTTGGAGTTCAAGACCGTATCGCAGATGCGGGCCTCGCAATTGCAGCTCGACCATTTGCGGCTGTATCTGTCGGCCGACCGGAGTGTGGTGGCCGAGCTGTACGAGCTGATCTTCAATCACACCACGCGGGTTGAGTTTCGGTTGTTGGATGGCGACAACGCCGGAAAGGTGATTGCGCTGTCGCCCCAGGACGCGCTCAAGCAGGTGGGTTTTGATCGCGACCAGGGAATGGTGCCGTATTCGCCGCGGTCGTTTCTGGGCTATCGGCTGCTGGTCGAGTTTTTTGCCTTCCCCGAGAAGTTTCACTTTTTGGACCTGTCAGGTTGGAAACAGGCCATTGCCGCAGGCGCGCATCAGCGGGTCGAGGTGGTGCTGTATTTCGATCGGCGGATCGAATCTTTGGAGCAATGGGTCGAGGCCGACGTGTTCAAGTTGGGCGCGACGCCGATTGTCAATTTGTATGAACAGGTCGCCGAGCCGATTGATCTGAATCACACCACGCACGAATACCGCGTGGTGCCGAATGTGACCCAGCAAATGGGCATGGAGGTCTGGAGCGTAGACACGGTGATCAGCACCGATCCGACCACTGGCGGCACCACCGAGTATCAGCCGTTTTATTCGTTGCAGCATGGCGACCGCGCAAGCGAAACGTTTTGGTATGCCTCGCGGCGGCCCAGTTCGCGGGTCAACGATCGCGGCAGCGAGATGTGGCTCTCGCTGGTGAATTTGAAGTTTACGCCCAGTATTCCGGCGGCCGAGACGTTGCTGGTGCGGTGTACCTGTACCAACCGCGATTTGCCCGTGGCCTTGCAGCAAGCCGGCAGCCGATTGAGTTTTGATTTGGAGACACCCGCCCCGTTGTCGAAGGTGCATTGTTTGCGGGTTCCGACCACGCCCTTGCGACCGGCGCTGCGGCGAGGGGCTTACTGGGGGCTGGTTTCGCACTTGAATTTGAATCACCTGTCGCTGACCGACGAAGAAGACGGGTGTCGGGCCCTGCAGGAGATTTTGCGCTTGTACGACTTTGCCGATCCGGCCGCTGGTCAGGCTGAGCTGGCGGCGATCAACCGCCAGATTGTCGAGGGCATTCTGCGGGTTGAGAGTCGGCGGACGGTGGGCCGGGTGCAGGACGAGCGGGGCAGCGGATTTTGCCGGGGAACGCGGGTGCGGATTACGTTTGACGAAGAGAAGTACATCGGCACCGGCGTGTACCTGTTTGCCTCGGTGTTGGAGCGCTTCTTGGGTTTGTATTCCAATATCAATTCATTCAGTCAACTCGAAGCCGCCTCGCATCAACGCGAAGGGGTCATCAAACTATGGCCGCCCAGGACAGCCGACCGCCAACTGATGTGAACCGGGCCGATTTGACGCGGGCCGAGCGACTGGCGCGCAAGCGGCGGCGACTGGCCGAGCGGCAGGGGCTGACCGAGACCGGTCGCGATCAGCTTGACTTGTCCAAGGTGTTCGATCGTCGGCTGGATGATCAGCGGACGGTCGCCGAACGCCTGGCGGCCGAGGGCTACCGGTTCAATTTCTTTCAGGCCGTGCGGCTGCTGGCCATGCTCCGCGCCGCGGGAACCGGCCACCGCCCGCATTCCTAGATGCAGGAAGAGTCGGTGCGGTTCGTTGTGCATCAGTCGTCGGCGTTTCCGGCCAGCGCGATTCAATCGTTGGAGCCCGGCGATCCAGGCAGCCGGCGGTTGCCGCGGATGGCGGTCAATTTCTTTGGCCTGACCGGGCCCAGCGGGGTGCTGCCCGATTATTACAACGAGCTGATCTTTCGCATTGGCTTGTATGATAAGCATGCCGAGAAGCACGCCCTCCGCGATTGGTTCGATCTGTTCAACCACCGCATGCTGGTGCTGTTTCAGCGAAGCTGGGAGAAGTATCGCTTCTGGGTGGCGTATGAACGGCTCGAACACCTGCGGGAAGAACCCGATCCGTTCACGCACTCGTTGCTCGCCCTGGTGGGGCTGGGCACGCCGGGCTTGCGGAATCGCCTGCATGTCAGCCGCCGGCCGCCAGCCGATGAACACAGCGAGCGGCACTTGCCACTGGCTGAGGTCAACGATCAAAGCATCCTGTACTACGGGGCGCATTATGCCCAAATGCACCGCAGCGCCGTGGGGTTGGAGCTGCTGCTGAGCGATTACTTTCGCATGCCGATTGGCGTGCAACAGTTTCAGGGCGAATGGCTCAAGATCGAGCCGGCCGACCTGCTGCGGCTGGGGCAGGCCAACGCCCGACTGGGCAGCGACTCGGTTCTGGGCGAGCGGGTCTGGGACTGCACGGGCAAGATTCGCCTGCGGGTGGGGCCGTTGGACTACAAATCGTTTGTCGAGTTCCTGCCGGATCGTGCGGCGACCTCCGAGCGAAAGGGATTGTTCGTCCTGGGGCACCTGACGCGGCTCTACCTGGGGTGTGCCCTGGACTACGATTGCCAGCTTGTCGTGCGTCGCCGGGAGGTCCCCACCTGCCGACTGGGTGGCAAGGATCCGTTGGGTTCGCGATTGGGATGGAACAGTTGGCTGCTGAGCCGCGTCCCGGAGAAGGATGCCGATCAGGCGATCTTCCCGGGAACCCATGTGGTCTGGGTCGACTGATTGCAGCGATTGCAACGCCCCGAGTCTCACATACCAGGCCCCGTCAAGCCCTTCTCGCCCCCCGCGGGCCGTGTTAGACTCACTCGGCACGACGACCATCTTCCTAGCTACCGATGCGACGCCTGTGACTTCCTCCGACCATCCGGCCGTTGGTATCGACTTGGGGACCACCTACTCGGCGGTTGCGCATCTCGATGAGCATGGCCGGCCGGTGACCCTGGTTAACGCCGAAGGCGATCTGCTGACGCCCAGCGTGATCCTGTTTGACGACCCCGACATCGTGGTCGGCAAAGAGGCCGTGAAGGCCTTGGGCAGCGAGAGTGTCCGCATTGCCGAAATGGCCAAGCGAGACATGGGGCGGCGGGCTTATCGCAAGGCCATTGAGGGCAACGAGTTTCCGCCCGAAGTCCTGATGGGCTGTATTCTCAAGAAGCTCAAAGACGACGCGATCAAGCGGATCGGCGCGTTCACCAAGGTCGTGGTCACGGTGCCGGCCTTCTTTGACGAAGTTCGCCGCAAGGCCACCCAGGACGCTGGAGCGATCGCCGGCCTCGAGGTGATGGACATCATCAACGAGCCCACCTCGGCGGCCGTGAGTTTTGGCTTCCGCCAGGGGTTTCTCAACACCCAGGGCGAGTCGACCCGGAAACTCACCGTCCTGGTCTACGATCTTGGTGGCGGCACCTTCGACGTGACGCTCATGGAGATCCAGGGCACCGACTTCCGCGCGATCGCCACCGATGGCGACGTCGAGCTGGGGGGCCGCGACTGGGACAACCGGCTGGTCAACCGCGTGGCCGATCAGTTTCTGTCCGAGTTTGGCATCGACCCCCGCGAAGATGGCGACACCGCCGCCCGACTGTGGCGCGATTGCGAAGACGCCAAACGCACGCTCTCGGCCCGCAGCCGCTGCTCAATCACCTGCGACTACCGCGGTCACACGACCCGCGTGGAGATCACCCGCGACGAGTTCCGCGACCTGACCCACGACTTGTTGGATCGGACCGAGTTCACCACCCGCCAGGTCCTGCGGACCGCGGGACTGGACTGGGGAGCGGTGGATCGGGTGTTGTTGGTGGGCGGGTCGAGCCGCATGCCGATGGTCCGCGATATGCTCGCCCAACTCGCCGGCCGACCGCCCGACGACAGCGTCTCGGCCGACGAGGCGGTCTGCCACGGCGCGGCGCTGCGGGCGGGCATCCTGTTGGCCCAGGCCCAGGGCAAGGCCCCGAGCTTTCACGTCAAAAACGTCAACAGCCACAGCCTGGGTGTGGTGGCCGTGAGTCGCGAAACGGGCATGAAGCGCAACGTCGTGCTCATCCCCCGCAATACCGCCTTGCCCGCCCGGGCCCGGCGGGTGTTCAAGACCCAGAAGCCCGACCAACGCGACATCGTGGTGCAAATCGTCGAGGGCGAAAGCCAGTCGCCGGATGCCTGCACGACGATCGGCCAGTGCGTCATGCAGCTACCGCCTGGCCTGCCGGCCCTGTCGCCGGTTGAGGTGTTCTACAGCTATGCCGAGGACGGCCGGCTGAGCGTGGCCATCTCGCTGCCGGGCACCGACACCAAGATCAAGCAGGAGATCGACCGCCAGAGCGGTCTGTCGGCCGAGCAGATTGCCGCGTGGCGGGAGTGGCTGGAAGAGCGGCTCTGAGAGGTGCCGGCGTGGCCCTGGATCTGGTCCTGCAAGCCCTGCCCGAACATGGCCCGCTGCTGGACGACTTTCGCGCGGGTCGCCTGGATGCCGAATTGCTGGCCTTTCTGCCCAGCACCCTGAGCCGCCGGCCGTTCTCTGGGACCGAGGCGCGACGATTCGCCCAGGGCGATCCGCAGCGATTGCGGTTTCTCGAAGCGTTGAGGATCCTCGACGCCCAGCACCCGGGACTGCCCCAGCGAAGTTGTTTCCTGGGCCGGCGGTTCGACTGGATCCAGTGGGTGCTGGACACCGCCTGCCACAGGACGGATGGCGCGATCAGCCAGCCGGATTCCCTGACCGAACTGGGCCGATGGGCGGTTCGCGGTGCGGGCCCCTGGCTGCCCGGCGCGTGCGGTGTGCAGGGGATCCCCGTGGCTTGGAATGCTCCTAGCGTGTGCTACCAGATTGCCGATTGGCTGGAGAGCCTGGACCTGCACACCTTGGCGGCCGAAGCCGATCTCGTGGCCATGGACGCCGCCGGCCTGTACAAATGGGACCGCCACGATGGCGACCTCATCCGCCGCCAACTGGGCGATGACTTGGCCGCCCTCGGGCGGTTCTACGCTCAGGTTCGTCAGCACCCAGGCGAAGGCGTGCTGATTGTGCTGGATTGAGGGAACACACCCACCACCGCCGTGGGCCATCGGCTGCCCGCTTCACCAGCCAAACGAAAAGCTGACCCGGCTTCGCGGGCGATAGCAGTCATCGAACCACGGGTTGTAGGCTGGCACTGGCCGGTAGACACGGTAGGCCGGGGCCGCATAATTCACCCCCCAAGCTTGCACCCGCGGCCCGTAGCCGCCGCGATAGCCATATTGGGGCAGCCTGTCGTAGCGGTAGACATGCCGCTCAACGGCATAGCCAGGCGGATAGCCCCAGGGGCCTTGGGCCTGGGCGGTGCTCGGCATCGCCAACAGGCTTGCTCCCAGAACAACAACCACGACCAACGCGCTCACGATGCGATTCATCTGGACCTCGTTTTCCGAAATGAAAGATGGAAACCCTCCACCGCCTTGTGGGCGGAATCGCCCAGACCCGCGGTATGCCCGATCAATCAGAATCCGTGCCCAAACCCGCTGCCTGGCGGTCCCAGGTGGCGTAACTTCATTCTAAGAAAATACTTAGAATCGAATCGTCCCCAAACACATTGCCGAGCAGCACCACGTCGGGCGTCGTCAGAACAGCGACAGATCTAGTCGCTTTGACTCCACCCAAACGCCTCAAATGCGGCGCTCGGCGGGCTCAACTCGGGGGCGAGGACCACTGCTCGGCAATGGTCTGCAACAGCAGCCGCACGGCCGCGGCCGATTGCTTTACGCTCCAGGTTCCCGCCGCCTGGGGCGATTGCTCCGGTGTGGGCGGCAGGTGAACGAAGGTCGCTGGCGGCCCCAGGCTCATGCGGGCGCTGGTTGCCAGGCTCCAATACAGGCAGGCGTTGCACAGGTACAAGCCGGCGTGATGACTCACACCGCTGGCGAAGCCCGCTTGATTGAGCCGTGCCGCCCAGTCCGCCAAGGGCAACGGCGAGTGCAGGGCCAGGGCCTCGCCCGGGGCCAACGTCCAGGTAGGGCCATCGCGATGATCTTGGCCCAGGTTCAGGGCCACGGCTTCCAGATCCAGCCGCGATCGCCCGACGGCCTGTCCCAGGTGCAAGGCCACGTCCACGCCTTGGGCCAAATCCTGGGCGACCAGGGCACCAATCCGGTCGAACTCGACCGGGTACCGCCGCGGCAGCAGCTCAACACCGTCGGGCGGTTGGTCCAGCACGGCCGCCAGGCACTGACTGCTGGCATTCGTGCAATAGGGCCCATAGGGGCCAAAGGCCGTCAGCAGCACGCGGGGACCGGCCATGGCTCACCCTCAAAACAGCCGCAACAGCGAGTGGCTAATCTCGATGACCAGCGCCGGGCGAATCAAGAAGATCGCAAACCCCAAAGCAATCGCCGGACCATAGCGGAACCACACCTTGGCCCCCGGACGCCGCCGCACGGCCTGCACCAACCACACGCCCAGGGCCATCACGGCCCCGATGAGCGCCATCCAGATGAACACCATCAAGATGCCAAACATCCCGACCCAGGCGCCCAGGGCGGCCAGCAACTTGACGTCGCCCATGCCCAGCTTACCCGCCACATAGCCCGGGACCATCAGCACCAGGGGCACGATCACCCCCAGCACAAAGTACCAAAACGGCTCACCCGGAAACCGCAGCAGCTCCCACTCCATGAACCAGCCGGTCAGACCCAACACCGGGGCTAAAAGAAACAGCAACAGCGTCAGCGGATTGGGGATCCGCTCGGTGAACAGGTCGATCACCGCCGCCAACACCGTCAGCGCCAGCGGAATCCAGTAGATCGGGTACTTGGCCAGCAGCGTGGCTTCCATCGGCCCTGCGGTCTCCAACGGGCGATTGTGTTCTTGCCAGCCAGCGGCCAGGCTTCTCCCTGGCCGCGACTCCGCGGTAGGCTACCCGCCCCAGGCCAAGCCTGCCAGTGTCATCGCGGTGCCGCGGAGCCTGCCTGATGGTTGGCCGGCGCGGCCGGACTGGGCATGGCCTGGGGGCGGTGGCCACCGCCCGCGGACAGGCTTGCGGAAAGCCCGCGTGCAAAGCTCAGAAATGCAGGCGTTGTCTGTGATCCGTCAGCTTTCCTCATCCGTTTCAGGGAGTGCTGGCCAAGCTGGTTGAATCGGAAAGACTCCGTTTCCGAGCTTTCCCAACTCCCCCTGTTCACCCTTCCGGGTTCCTTGTTGCCCAGGGGGACACGACTCGCCCCGCGAAGCCTGCCCGCGGCATCCTGAGACTTGTGTGCGTGACCTACCCATTTGTGCCGCCTCGACTTCGTTGTTCCTTCCTTGAGGAGACTACCGACAATGGCCTACAAGACCGCCTCCCTGCAGACCGCCAAGACCCTGGTGCTCAATCTCAAGAGCCTGACCGAAGAGATTGAGACCCTCGAGAAGGACAAGGCCAACAAGGCCAAGGTCAAGACCTTGAAGAAAGACTGGGAGGTCAAGGGCAAGAAGATCGACAGCGTGATCGTCAAAACCATCGACCAAACGCGGAGCGAATTCCTCAAGCATGCCGCCAAGGTCGACAAGTGGTTGGGCCAGGCC
>JBJHDE010000192.1:0-9056 GCA_050486385.1 Planctomycetales bacterium
GTGGGAGGCTTTGAACCGGGCGCGCCAGCGTCCGGGGAGCCAACGGTGAAATACCACCCTGTGCTTGTTTTAGTTCTAACCCCGACTCGTGAATCCGAGCGGGGGACAGTTCCAGTTGGGCAGTTTGACTGGGGCGGTCTCCTCCAAAAGAGTAACGGAGGAGCCCAATGGTACTCTCAGCCTGGTTGGCAATCAGGCATTGAGCGTAAAGGTAGAAGAGTGCTTAACTGCGAGACTTATTAGTCGAGCAGGTGCGAAAGCAGGGCTTAGTGATCCGGCGGTGCCGGATGGAAGGGCCGTCGCTCAACAGATAAAAGGTACTCCGGGGATAACAGGCTTATCGCGTCCGAGCGTCCACAGCGGCGACGCGGTTTGGCACCTCGATGTCGGCTCATCGCATCCTGGGGGTGAAGAAGCTCCCAAGGGTTTGGCTGTTCGCCAATGAAAGCGGTACGTGAGCTGGGTTCAGACCGTCGTGAGACAGGTCGGTCCCTATCTGCTGTGGGCGTACGAAACTTGAGGAGATTCTTCTTTAGTACGAGAGGATTGGGAAGGACGTCCCTCTGGTGTACCAGTTGTCGCGCTAGCGGCACGGCTGGATAGCTAAGGACGGAACGGATAAACGCTGAAAGCATATAAGCGTGAAGCCCGCCCCAAGATCAGGTTTCGTTGATTTACTCTGAAGTCCCCTGGAAGACGACCAGGTTGATAGGCCGGATGTGTAAGCGCAGTAATGCGTTCAGCTAACCGGTACTAACGGACAAACGCTTGACCACGTTGATCGTGTTCTCGGGCCTCTCGCCCCACCAAAGGCGAGGCCGGCCCCACTTGAGACTCACAACTACATTTCGTCACAAGACCAAAACCATTGTCACCTTCGCGTCGGTGGTCGGTTCGACCCGACCATCGACGATTTTCCCGGTGACCATACCTGGAAGGTCACACCCGTTCCCATTCCGAACACGGCCGTTAAGCTTCCAGGGCCGATGATAGTGCCTACCAGCGCGAAAGTAGGTTATCGCCGGGTTTTCTCCAAAAAGCACCCTGGTCGGACCCGTCCGGTCAGGGTGTTTTTTTGCGCGCCGCCCCCCAACCCCGCCGCACCATGAGCACCCGCATCGCGCACTTCGTCTCGCCCGACGAGTACGCCGAAAACGCCTACCTGCTGGTCCGCGAAAACAGCCGCCAGTGCCTGGTCGTCGACCCCGGCACCCAATTCAACGAACTGCTGGCCGCCATCACCCACGACCAACTCGAACTGGTCGCCATCCTCAATACCCATGGGCATGCCGACCACATCGCCGGCAACGCCGCCGTCAAGCAAGCCTGGCCCCAGGCCCCATTGCTCATTGGCCAAGGCGATGCCGACATGCTGCTCGACCCCACCAAGAACCTTTCGGCCTTCGTCGGCAAACCCTTCACCAGCCCGCCGGCCGATCAAACCCTCGAACACGGTCAGCAGATCGCTTTCGCCGACCTGGAGTTCGAAGTCCGCGAGATCCCCGGCCACTCGCCCGGCCACGTGGTCTTCGTCAACACCCAGGACGACACGCCCTTTGTCATCGGCGGCGATTGCCTGTTCGCCGGCGGCATCGGGCGTTTCGACTTCCCCGGCGGCAATGGGCGACTGCTGATCCAAGGCATTCGCGACCACCTGTTCAGCCTGCCACCCGAAACCCGCGTGTATCCCGGGCACGGCCCCGATACGACCGTCGGCGAAGAACGGGCGACCAATCCCTTTCTGCAGCGGGGCGCGCAACTCTGACGACGGCCCGCGACTCTCGCGACCCGGCCGCGGGGCTCAGGTCCGCAGAGCTTCCAGCTCCGCCAGCCGCTGGGTGATCGCCTCGTCGGGGGGAATCTCGCCCCGTTCGCGGGCTTCGAGGAACTCGGCGGTGAACTGGGCCAACTGGTCGCGGACG
Source organism: Planctomycetales bacterium (assembly GCA_050486385.1). GTDB lineage: Bacteria > Planctomycetota > Planctomycetia > Pirellulales > Pb10988 > JBJHDE01. Next base: position 1,923 of record JBJHDE010000192.1, read on the forward strand.
GCCAGCTCGCTGCTGGTCTGCAACCGATCGACGAACAGCACCCCATCGATGTGGTCGTGTTCGTGTTGGGCCGCCCGGGCGAACAGTCCCGAGGCCTCGTACTCCAGTTCGGTGCCGCTCAGATCGTAGGCCCGAATCACCACCCGCTCGGCCCGACGGACCGGGGCGTACAGGCCGGGCAGGCTTAAGCAGCCTTCCTCGGCCTCGGCCGATCCCTTGTGGCCGCTGATCATGGGGTTGATGAAGACCAGCTCTTCGTCCTTTTTGTCGGCCTCGCCGGAAATGTTGAGCACAAACAGCCGGTAGGGCAGATCCACCTGATTGGCGGCCAGACCAATGCCCTTGGCCTCGTACATCTTGTCGAACATCTCGGCCACGATCCGCCGCAATTCGGCATCCACTCGCTTGAGTGGCTTGGACTTATGCCGCAACGTGGGATGCGGATACTTGATGATTTCCAACGACACCGTTGACCCAGTCCTGCAAGATTGCGTGGCTCGGCGAACTCCACGACACCCGCTACACCTGCGCGCGTCGGTCGCCAAGGCTCCTGTTATAGACCAGCCAATTGGCAGCGTGTAGGGCGACCCCGAGTGGAACGCCCCTTGGGAGAACGTCGCCGGATTGGCACAATGCCCGCAGGCCGCCGAGATTCCCAGAGGCTCTTGGTTCCCAGGCCACGGCATGTTTGACGTTCGTTCTCGCAAGGTCCTTGAGCAATGCGTGTACTTTCGGGCATTCAACCTACGGGTCGGTTCCATTGGGGCAACTACTTCGGAGCGATCCGGCAGTACATCGACCTGCAGGACAACGACCAGGCGTTCTACTTCATTGCCAATCTGCACGCCCTGACGACGATCCGCTCGCCCAAGGATCTGCGGCAGTTGACCCTTGATGCGGCCATCGACCTGTTGGCCCTGGGGCTCGACCCTCAGCGGGCGACGCTGTTTGTGCAAAGCGACGTGCCCGAGGTCTGCGAATTGACCTGGCTGCTGCTGACCGTCACGCCCATGGGACTGCTGGAGCGGGCGGTTTCCTACAAAGAGAAGCGCGAGCGGGGGTTGCCGGCCGACGCAGGCCTGTTCACGTATCCCGTGCTGCAAGCGGCCGACATTCTGGCCTACGACTCCGATGTGGTGCCGGTCGGCAAAGACCAGGTGCAGCATCTGGAGATTTGCCGCGATGTGGCCGGTAGCTTCAACCACCTGTTTGGCGAGGTCTTGGTGCTGCCCAAGCCGCAGGTGCTGGACCACGCCGCCAAGGTGCCGGGGACCGATGGCGAAAAGATGAGCAAGAGCTACGGCAACACGATCGAGATTTTCGAGGATCCCAAGGCCCAGAAGAAAAAGGTCATGCGGATCACGACCGATTCGCGGCCGATGGAGCAACCCAAGGAGCCCGACGAGGACCACCTGTTTCAGCTTTATCGGCTGATGGCCACGGCCGAAGAAACCGCCGAGATGGCCGCGCTCTATCGCCGGGGTGGATTTGGCTACGGTGACGTCAAAAAACAAATCGTGGCCGTGGCCGAGCGGTACTTCGCCGACGCCCGAGCCCGCCGGGCCGAGTTGGAAGCGCGGCCCGATGACGTTCGCGACATCCTGATCGCAGGCGCCGCCCGGGCCCGCGCCAAAGCCGGCGAGGTGTTGGATCGGGCCCGCAAGGCCTGTGGGGTGGGAATTGGGGCGATTGGTCGAAGCTGAGTATCGCCCGCGTGTGCCGAGGCGGCATGCTGGCCGGCTTCGCGGGTACCCTTGCTTCATCAAAAAGTTTGCCACGGCATGCTGGCAAGCCGTGCGATACGCTGATCGACGTTGAGCTTTCGAGTCGAAGCGCGACCATTCCAGGCAATGTGAACCGTTTCCAACACTGCTTGCCAGCAGGCAAGCAGTGGCACACCCGAGGCGGCACGCTGGCCGGCTTCGCGGAAGTTATTCGCCGCCCCACAACAAGCCCGCGGTCAACAGTGCGAGCCCCACCAGCAGTGTCGCGTAGGCCACGCGGGGTTCGACCTGCCCCTTGGCGGTGCCCAGGCCAAAATGCGCCCCCTGACCATGCCACAGAACCAGGCCCAGCGGGACGGTCACCGCGCCAAACAACCACAGGTGCCAGTGCTCGGAGCCGTGTTGCAGCATGACGCCGCAATCGCCGACCTCATCGAACGAGCCGCCGGCGATGTACAGCCCATTGGCCGCCAGGCAGAAGCCCGCGAAAAACCGCAATACGTAGGTTCCCGGCATACGGGCGACGGCCGCGACGCCCCACATCAGCAAAGGCAAAACGACGCCCACCACCGGCCCGGCCCAGACCACGACCAACGGCTGAGGATTGTGTGCCAGGTCGGTGCGAGAGATCGTCAACGGGTGCCACACCACTTGGGCCACCCGTCCGCCCGTCGCCCAGGCTCCCAGGACATGGCCCAATTCATGCACGGCCTGCATGCCCAACCAGCAGGCCAGCAGCAGCGAGCCGATCAAGACAAACTGGGGGAGTCGTTGACGCATATTGAGGTGCGGCCTGCCCGGCAGGTTTTAGGAAGCTCCACAAACGACGATGGCCCCGCGAGGCTTGGCGGCCCAGCAAACAGCAACCGCGGCGATCACGTGGTCTGGGTGGCCGCCCCGCTCTGCCAGCCAGTACGCTTCTCGGCCCGAAATGCGTCGAAGCGGCCGGCTTCGATGGCCTGCCGGGCCTCGGCCACCAGACGTTGATAATACGTCAGATTGTGAATCGACACCAACGTGGGGCCGAGCATCTCGTTGGCCATGAACAGGTGCCGCAAATATCCCCGGCTGTGGCGGCAAGCCAGGCAGGGGCAATGGGCCTCCAACGGCGCGGTGTCCCGCTTGAAGCGTTCGTTCCGCAACCGCATCGGCCCACTGTCGGTAAAGGCCAGCGCGTTGCGGCCGTTGCGGGTGGGCATCACGCAGTCGAACAGGTCGATCCCACGGCCAATGGCTTCCAGCAGGTCCTCGGGCCGGCCCACGCCCATCAGATACCGCGGCCGATCGGCCGGCAGGGCAGGGCAGATGGCTTCCAGAATGCGGTACATCTCGGCCGGCGGCTCGCCGACGCTCAATCCGCCCACGGCGTATCCGCGGAAATTCAACTCGGCCAGCCGTTGGGCACATTCCAAGCGCAGGTCGACATCCAGCCCGCCTTGCACAATGGCGAATTGGGTCTGATCGCCGCGGGTGTGCGCCGCCTGGGACCGCTGGGCCCAACGGATGCTGCGGTGCATGGCATCGGCCACGGCATCCCGCTCGGCGGGAAGTGCGATGACATGATCCAACACCATCGCAACGTCGCTGCCCAGCGCCTCCTGAATGGCCACCGCCCGCTCGGGCGTCAGCTCCAAGGTGCTGCCATCGATGTGGGAACGGAACACCGCGCCGTGTTCGGAAATCTTGGTGCGATCGGCCAGGCTGAACAGTTGAAAGCCGCCGCTGTCGGTCAGAATGGGGCCCTTCCAGCCAAAGAAGGCATGCAGCCCGCCCAGGTCGGCGACGACATCCTCGCCCGGCCGCAAGGCCAGATGATAGGTGTTGCCCAGGATCATCTGCGCGCCGGTGTCGGCGACTTGATCGATGGTCAGCCCTTTGACCGTGCCTTGCGTACCCACGGGCATGAACGCGGGCGTCTCCACCGGGCCATGCGGCGTATGGAATCTCCCCCGGCGAGCCGCGGTCGTCGGGTCAGTGGCCAGCAATTCGATCGAAAAAGGATCGGCCATACGAGATGCCTTACCAAGCGGGCCAGGGCAGGGCGGTCGGTCGGCGGTCAGGCGGACGCCCGGCGAATGGATTGATAGAGGTTCAGGTCGGGCCGATCGCCAATCACGCTGAAGGCCAGGCGAATTTGCTCGAGTCCGTCGGCGATCAGAAAGCGGCCATCGCGGCCATAACTCTTGGCGCCCAGCACCCAGATGTGGCATTCGGGATGCAACAGGGCCTCGGCCGACAGCCGGATTCCGCCGGCGGCGTCGTCACTGGCGGCGGCCAACACCTGGGCCATGGCCAAAGGCGCCTCGTTGAACGGCGAGACGGCAAGCTGCAATTCCCGGGCGATGCTCCAATCGGGCCGGCTGCCCACCAGGGCCAGGATCGTATCGACGGTGAGCACCTCGCATTCGGCGACCGAGCCCATCGGATCCATGATCGACACATCCAGCCGCTGGTCCTCGCGGGCGCGAACCGCATGCACCGCCCGGGGACGCAACACCCGAAGCGCCGGGGACGACTGGCTCAGGGCCTGGGCCTGGTCAACGAGTTGCCGTCGGGCGGGCAACCGGGCATCGACCGCGGTGGTGACCATCGGCCCTGAGTCACCGCGTCGGGCGAGCCACACGGCTTGGGTCGTGCCGGCGGTTTGAGACAACTCGTCGAGCCACACCACGGCCTGGGCCGCGGCGCATCCGGTGCCAATCACCAGGGTCGTGCGATTGGCAAACCGCGGGCGATCGCGACCCAGGATGTCGGGCAGATGTTGGCAAACGCGGTCGTCGGCGGGCACTTCGCCCAGCGGCGGCATTCCGCCCAGGCCCCAGTCGTTGGGTGTGGCCTGCGTGCCGGTGGTATCGATCACCGCATCGGCCAGGAAGCTCTCCAAAGCACCGGTCGCCTGATTGCGGACCAGCAGGCGGAACTCGTCGTCGCCGCGATCCTCGTGGCCGGGCAGATCCCGCTTCCACAGCCCCGGGCGTCCGATGGCCTCGACGCGGTGTTGGGTCTTCAGCACGCTGTCGATCAAGTCGCTTTCCGCCAACGGCAGCAGGAAACGCTCGAGGTATTCGTCGCCGGTCAGCAGGGCCTCGTCGGGCGGCAGGTCCGAGTGGCCTTGGGCCTCGAGGGCCGCAACCGCCAGCGGCGAGCGATTCATCCCAAACGGGCTGGTCATGCGGACATGACACCAACGGCGAATGTGCTCGCCAGGCGAAGCCGCTTCGAACAGATCGACCTCGTAGCCCAGGAACTTGGCGTACAGGGCGGCTTCTAATCCGATGGGCCCCGCACCAACAATGGCAATGCGAGCCGGCGTATCAATGGCCATAAGGGGCAGCGACGCAACCAAGAGGGAACATGCGGAATCGGGCCCAAGAGACACGACACACAAAAGCCGCGCGCCCTCAAGCGTGCGGCTGGCCTGTGCGACGCAATCAGAAGAAGTATTCGATCAGGACCAGGATCAGTCCCAACACAAACAGGCCTACCAGGATGGTCAACAGCACGACCTGGACGACCGGATGGGCCAACGGCTCGGTGGAGCCGCCGGCCACTTTGTCGGCCACACCTTCGGGCAGTTCCAGCTCCAGCGTGGCGCTCCGACCAGGACGATTGACGACCGCTGGGCTCAAGCGGCCCATCAGTCGCATCAGCGTGCCACTGCGGGCGGGCACGGGAGTGGCGGCGCGATCCGAAACGACTTCGCCGGGTTCATCCACAAAGTGAACATCCGCCGAAAGGCGAAACACCCGCTGCCGGCCCTGCAATGTTTTGGGCACGGCCCACGGCCAGGCGAGCGTGCCCTGTTCGCCACCGCCACAGGAAATCCGCACGACTTCGCTGAGGGCGGCCTGCGAGTCATCGAGTTGCACATCGACGACCATGGCTCCCGAGAAGCAGTTCTCGTAGTGCAACCGCAGCGTGAACACGCCGTCCAGAACCAACGGCTCAAAGCGGAAGCAAAACCCCTCGCGGGCGAACCATCGCTCGGTCTCGGTCGCCACATCATCGCCCATCACTGCGGCGCCCTAACGGCCAACTCCTTAACACCCGCATTCAACAGCAGCTTTTCCCACCACTGGTTGATACGGTCTTGCAGGGCCCGTTGCCGTTGGAAGAACACCATGAACGGACTGCCTTCAAACAACTGGCTGGGTTCGGGATTCTCGACCGAGACCATGCCCACCACGTAGACGTGGGTCCGCGGTTCGTTCAAAGCCACGCCGACTTCGCCCGGGGCCATGCGAAACACCTTGCGCATGAACCGCTCTCCGGGAGCCTCAACGCCAGGCGGCGGTTCCAACACGGTGAACCGCTGCGGGCTGGAGACGTTCGGCGTGAAATCCTCGGGGTACAAGGCCCGAATCCGCTCGAGGCCCTCGCCTTCAAGCAGGCTGACCATGGCGTCGGGCGTCTTGATCAGATCGGCCAGCTCCTGGGCCAGCAGCTCGGCCTGCTGGGTGGCCTCGGTCTGCTTCCAGGCGGTGACCACCTGATCGTAAACCTCTTCGAGCGTCGGCACATGGGCGTCGGACTCGTCGATCTTCCAGGCCACGGCCGGTTCCTCGATGATCTCGCCCCGTGTGATCTCGCGACGATAAGTCGCCTGCATGGGCCGATAGACCATGGTCAGCCGCGATTGATCGAACAGCGAATCGAACTGGTCGTCGCGGCCCCGCACGACCATGCGCTGCAGTGTCGAGAACGGACTGGGTTGGCTCGTCGGTTGGCGATTGACATCAGCGGCGGTCACGTCGTCGAATCGCTGATAAATCAGCCACGGCTTGGTCTCGGCCACCTGAGCCAGGTCGATTTTCAACTCGGGCGGGGCCGGGGCATCCTGTTTGATCTTGCCGTCTTCGTCGCTGTTTTCTTGCAGCCAACGGCCATAGGCCGCGCCATATTCGCTCATTTGCTGCGACAGCGGGCCAGCAACTTGCTCCCAGGCCTGCTTAAACGCCTCGTCGCTGAGCGACTGACGGATCCGCCGTCGCAAAGCCGGATCATCCAGCGGCAAGTAAATCTCAAGATCGTCCCTGGGAAGAGCAAACCGCTCGGAAAGCATCGAGCCGTGGCTCCAGGCTTCCGAGATCCGCCGCTCAGCACCGGGCGGCGTGCTGCTCATCGTCTCGGGCTCGTCGTCGCCGGCGGGTTCGGCCGGAGTTTCCTCAGCGGCCGGAATTTCCCCGTCAGCGGGCGTTTCCTCAGCAGCGGGCGTTTCCTCAGCTGCGGGCGTTTCGTGTTCGGCCGGGGCAGCGCCCTCGGGTTCGGCGTGCTCGTCGTCCAGCAGCAGCCCAGTCGTCAGGGCCGCCAACGAGAAGCCTGTCCCATTCGGCAGGCTGGACGAATCGCCCGGCTCGGCCTCGGCGGGCGTCTCCGGGTCGGCAGGCGTTTCCGCGTCAGGGGCCGATTC
>JBJHDE010000193.1:0-9025 GCA_050486385.1 Planctomycetales bacterium
CGCGAACAGCTTAAAGAGTATGCCGAGAACGGCGGCGTGCTGATTGCCGATTCGGTGTGTGGCAACGAGCCCTTCGCTCGGAGCTTTCGCGAAGAGATGGCCAAGGCGTTTGGCAAGCCCCTGGAGGCGATTCCCCCCGAGCACGAGATGTTTACCGAGGCCCTGGGCGGATTCAACATTCGCAACGTCGCCCGACGGGAACCGCAACGCACCGCCGATGGCACGATTCAAATGATCGAGCGTCGCGTGCCGCCCACGGTGGAAGGCATCCGGGTCAACGATCGGTGGGTGGTGCTGTTCAGCCCTTACGACCTGAGCTGCGCCCTGGAAAAGCATGCCTCGGTCGAGTGTACCGGCTATCCTCATGACGAAGCCGTCAAGATTGGCGTCAACCTGGTGCTGTACGCGCTGACCCAGCCCGGGCCATGACTCGACTTGTCCCACCGCAACACATGGAACGAGACTCGTGCCACCAGCCTTGATTCTGGTTGGGCGCCAATTGCGGCGATTGGACAAGCCGGCGGGGCCACCCACGCCAATGCATATCAATTGCGGGGACGACGGGGCCCAGAAAAATTCGTGAAGCTGGACTCGACATTTCGCATCAGTTCGGAATACACTTGAAGCATGAACACGCGCCGGGCCTCCACCGTTGCGATCCTGTTGGCCAGCTTCCTGGTGGGGCTGCCGCCGGGGCTGTGTGTTCATACTTTGCTGGCGGGTGAGACCGATCGCTGCCATGCCCCGGCCGACAAGTTGGTCGGGCCAAGCTGCTGCTGCCCGTCAAACGACCATGCCGAACGTGCCTCCCAGGCCCCGCTCAGTTCCTGCCCCTTGGGTTTCTGTTGCTGCACCCGTCCGGCGCCCATGCCATCGCGGGCGCGGGTGATCGAACCCATTTCAGCGGCCACGCCGTTGGGTGTTGCGGTAGGGTGGTCGCTCGACCTGCCCCCGCAAGACTCCCTCGCTATTGGCCCCACCGCAGCTCCGCATGATGGCGGAGTGCGACTGCAAGCTCTGCTGTGTGTCTGGCGGAATTGAAACGCCCACCACCCGCGGTTTCCATCGCGTGTGGCACCTGTTTGGGCGAATCGTTCACGATTCCGCGAACCAACGACCTGTTCACACACCGGCCTCGACGGTCCGTCGAGTGCCTGCCGTGAACGGTCCGCGCAATGCCTGGAACATTCTGGCGCTGCGCGACTCAAGCGGTGGGGCGAATTGCCCTCCGCAGGCGTTCGGACACACAGTGACTTATTCCTTGTTGAGAGCTTTCAGGAGAAACTATCATGGTTGCTTACTTCTTGTCGTTTGTCTTGGTGGCCTTTGTCGGGTCGAACCCGGCCTGTGCCGATTGTTGCGAAGTCTGCGAGGTCACCGGCGAGTGCTGCCTGACCTGTTGCGATGTGTGTGAGCTCACCGACGACTGCTGCGTCGACCACTGCAAGGCCGACGCCAAGCGCGACCAGCCGGCCTGCTGCATCGAGGGCCAGGCCTGCTGCGAAGCGAATCTGCCCTGCTGCGAGGTCCCGGCCAACTGCTGCGACGCGCACCTGCTGTGCTGCGAGCTGGAGCTGCCTTGCTGCACCAAGCCAGCAGCCCAGGCCGCCGTTTGCTGTGTCGAGGGAGCGGCCTGCTGCTGCGAAGCGGGCGAGACCTGCTGCAACGTCGGCGCTGCCTGCTGCGAAGGTCATTGATTGACCCAAGCGGCATGACGTGATTGTCACACGCACACACCCCAACGGAGCATCGCCCAGGCGACCTCGGTTGGGGTGTGGCGTTTCAACCCAGGTTCGTGTTGCCATCGCGCCGCGGGTCGCGGCCCCATGCAACGGCTGGTGGGTTATTCGCGGACCTGCTCAAAGTAGAAGGTGCCCTTCTTGTTCGAGGTGACAATGTCCAACAGGCCGTCGCCGTTGACATCGACCACCACGAACTGCGTGCCCACGCCGCTGTCGCGATCCACCAGATGCGGTGTCCACTTGGGCCCATCGTCGGTCAGCTCGTACTCGAACCAGTACAACACCACCGGCTCGTCGGCCCCGGGATCGTTGCCATTGTGGGCCCAGTACCGCTTGCCGGTGACAAAGTCCAGCTTGCCGTTGCCGTTGATGTCGGCCACGCACAGGCTGTGCGTCTGCGAAAACGTGCGGTCGATGGTGTGGGTCTTCCAGCCCTCGGCGGTTTGCTCGTGCCACCAGATTCCGTAATTGTGGGCACTGGAGGACAGCACATCGGCTCGACCGCTGCCGTTCAAATCGATCGCATGCATGTCCGCACAGGCTTGACCCAACGGCGCGCGATGAAAGGTCCACTCGGCCCGCGAACGATCCTGGGGATGCTCGAACCAGCCCTCGGGCGTGATGATGTCGTTGCGGCCATTGCCGTTGATATCGCCCACGCCCAGCCCGTGATAGAACCGATGGATCCGCGGGGCGCGACGGGCTTCCACCGCCTCGGGCGTGCTGATCGTGTGGACCTTCCATGGTTCGTAGGGCGTGTCGCCCGGCGTGGCGTAGGCGGCCACGTTGCCGGTGGTCCCGAACACGAACTCCCGCTTGCCGTCGCCGGTGAGATCCACGAACTGGGGACTCTCGTTGTTGGTCTCGGTCAGCATGACATGCTTGGCCCAGGGGCCGCCGTCGCCATCGCTACCGGGGTTCTCCAACCAGTAGGTCTCTTGTCCCGGAAAGGCCACGACAATCAGGTCGTCGCGGCCATTGCCGTTCATGTCGGCCGTGAAGTTGTTAAAGCTCCGGCTGTAGCCCTTCTGCGGATGCTCGGGCACCGGCTCGATCATCGGCACCAGGGTCCAGTCGGGCGCCCGAAAGTACACGCCGCCGGCGGCGATGTCGAGCTGGCCATTGTTGCTGAAATCGCCGACGGCGACGCCTTCGCTGCGGAAGGTGTCATCGAGATGGTGGCGTTTGAAGCGGATCTTCTTGGCGGACGATTGGGGCTCGTCGGCGGCCAGGCGCTCCGCCCCACCGCCCAAGGAGACCAACATCGCCGCGACCAGGAGCCAACGGTTCATGGGAAAGCTTTCTTGCGAGTGCAATGGGGTCCGAGGCACAAAGCTCAACTGTTCGCGAGGGTCGTTGGCGGTTCCAACGTATCGGCCGAGACCATGGTCTGCTTTTCGCTGTCCCAGGTCATCATCCGGCCCGACCGCCAGCTCTCGTTGGCCATGCACACGGCGGCCACGCCCGCGATGCCCAGTTCGATCGGGCAGTTGAGGCGTTCGCCGGTTCGCAGGTGATTGTGCATGTTGGTGTGGTGCAGGGCCATGTCCTCGCCGCCGGACTTTTGGTGCGAGCCCAGCGTCTTGCCGTCCTTATCGCGGGCCACCCAGCCACTGGGCGTGAAGTACAACGTGCCCCGGTAACCGCGGATCAGGTGGTCGATGCCGACCCGGTTGCTCATGGTCCCCAGCACGTACACGGTCATACCGCGGGGATACTCGCAGATCATCTCGAAGTTGTCGGGCAGGTCGCGGCCATCGGGCCACTGCCAGATGCCACCCATACCCACCACGCGCCGCGGGAACTCCAGCTTGCAAGCCTGGATGATCCGAGTGATGCGGTGGATGAACAGGTCGGTGGCGATCCCACCGGAGTACATCGAGTAGTTCCGCCATTCAAAATAGTGATGCGGATTCCACTCGGTCTTGGGCGCCGACCCCAGCCAGGCCGACCAGTCCATGTCCTCGGGCTTGGGCATCTTCGAGTCCAGCCCCGGCACCCGCCAGGGGCCTTGCTCGTTGTAGCGGCGGACGTATTCAATCTGGGCCTGCACGACTTGCCCGATGATGCCTTCTTCAATGGCCTGGGCGGCCGTGATGTAGCTGTCGTCGCTCAGGGCCTGCACGCCCACCTGCAAGGCCAGGCCCGACTCCTTCTGCTTGGCCGCCACCGCCAGCGATTCACCAATCGAATGCGTCAGCGGCTTCTCGCAGTACACCGGTTTGCCCGCATCGAAGGCGTCGATCACCATCTCGGAGTGGCGGTGCTCGGGCGTGCAGATGGTCACATAGTCGACGTCGTCCCGCTCCAGGATCTTGCGATAGTCGCCGTAGTGATCGACGCCCAGGCTTCGGCCCATGTCCTCGGCCCGCTTCTTCCAGCAGTCGGCCACGGCCACGATCTCGACGTTGTCTTGCTCCTTGATCTTGAGCAAGGCGTTCTTGTGCGAGTTGCCAATGCCGCCACACCCGATGATGCCCACGCGGAGCCGTTCGTTGGCCCCGGCCGCGGCGGCGTAGCTTTTGGCCGTCATCGCGCTGGCGGCGGCCACGGCGGCTCCGGTGGCGATAAAGCCGCGGCGCGAGATGTCACCCGATTCGGTCATGATGGTGTGTCCAGAAAACTGGGAAGAAAATGGCGGCGGCCGGACCCACCGCACCGCATGCCGCCGAGGCCCAAGCGCGCCACGGCCAGGGTTCACTTTAATCATCAACATCGGCCGATGGGAGAGGCGCGGTCAAACCGGGTGTAACGCGCCATTAGAAATGTCCCCTTAAGCGACCAATAGAAATGTCCCGTGGCATCCTCCAATAGGAGGATGCCATGGAGACAATTTCGATGAGCCGTGATGAGCGGAAGCGGTTGGTGGTGCTGACCCAGGTGCGTTCGGGGAAGCTGACACTCGTACAGGCAAGCGACTTGATGGGCCTTGGCTATCGCCAGACCAAGCGGCTCTGGAAACGCTTTCTTAGCGAAGGCGATGCCGGCCTGGTGCATCGCGCACGGGGCCAAGCTGGCAATCGCCAAAGTCCTCAAGAACGCAAAAATCGCGTGCTCAAGCTGTATGCCCAGAAGTACACCGACTACGGCCCCACGCTGGCGGCCGAGTGCCTGGCCCAGGACGATGGCCTCAAGGTGCCGGTTTCCACGCTTCGCCGTTGGCTGGGCGAGGCCAACCTGTGGCGGACCACGCACAAGCGAAAGCAGCACCGGCGGCGTCGACCACGTCGGGAGCGATTTGGCGAACTCGTGCAGATGGATGGCTCGCATCACGACTGGTTCGAGGGGCGCCGTGGCGAGGCGGTGCTGATGGTGGCGATTGATGACGCGACCGGCCATGTCGAGGCGCGTTTCTTCGAGGAAGAGACACTCGGGGCGGCCTTCACGATGATGGACGCTTGGATCGAGCGCCACGGGCTGCCCCAAGGGCTGTACGTCGATCGCAGCGGAATCTACCGCGATGATCGCGAGCCCACGCCCGAGGAGATCCTCAACGACCAGCGGCCGCGGACGCAGTTTGGCCGGGCGATGGACGAACTGGGCGTGGAGCTGATTCTGGCCCGCAGCCCGCAGGCGAAGGGCCGCGTTGAGCGGATGAATCGCACGCTTCAGGATCGCCTGGTGAAGGCCCTGCGTCGTGAGAAGATCGCCGATCTGGAGAGCGCGAATCGCTTTCTGGAGGAGCAGTTTTTGAAGCCGTTCAACGCGCGATTCACCGTAGCGGCGACGCACCCCGAAGACGCGCATCGCCCCTTGGCCGACGGGACGGATCTGCCGCGGATTCTGTCGGTGCGCGAGCGTCGGGTGGTGCGGAACGACTGGACGGTGAGTTGGCACAACGCGTTGCTTCAACTGCCAGCCGGTGCCCTGGGACTGGTGCGTCCCAAGCAGTACGTGGAGGTTCGCGAGCAGCTCGACGGGCGTGTGCGGGTGTTCGTGGCCGAGGCGGAGTTGAGTTGGTCGGCGACGCGGACCGAGCCGTCGCGCAGGAAGCGCAAGCGTGTGTCGAGCGGACCGACGGGATCGAGTCAGGGTCAAAAGCCGCGAGCGGATCACCCGTGGCGGCGGGCGGCGGTGGGGGCCGCGGGGTCGGGGTCGGGCTGTAGCGATTAGTCCGTGTGTTTTGATTTTCCGGGTCGTGACGGCTGCTGCTGCGCAGCAGCAGCCGTCCCCCCAATGAGCCCCTCGAGGGGACATTTCTAATGGCGCCGCGATGGGGACATTTCTAATGGTTGCTAACAATTCACACCCACCTCCGACTTGACGACGCCGGGTGGGGTGGACTACGATGCAAGGTTGTGTTTTGGCTTCTCAAAAAAACGATTTTGGGTCTCCCGATTATGGGTGTCGTGCGTGCCATCGTCCTGGTCTCGCTGCTGGTGAGCATCGCCGGGTGCTGGCCGGGCGGCTCCGAATCGGCACGGGTCGAGCCGCGCGGGTTGGACGAACTCTCGTTGGCCGCTCGAAAAACCGGTTCCGAGCCCCTCAACGTCATCGCCACCACCACCCTGGTGGCCGAAGTCGTCGAACGGGTGGGACAACCCTATGTGCAGGTTCGTGCGCTGATGGGGCCGCGGAGCGATCCGCACCTCTATCGGCCGACGCCCGGCGATGTCCGCGCGTTGGCCACCGCCGATGTAGTCTTTTACAACGGGCTGCACCTGGAAGGGAAGATGGGGGAGTACCTCCACGAGCTGGGTCGGTCCAAGCCGGTGGTACCGTTGGGCGAGTACCTGGGCAGCTCACGGCTGCTGGCCACCAGCGAGGCCTCGTTCGATCCGCACATCTGGTTCGATCCGGACCTGTGGGCCGATGCCGCCTTGGTGGCCGGTCGGGCCCTGGCCCAACTCGATCCGCCCCGGGCCGAACACTACAGCCGCCAGGCCGCCGACTACGCCGCCGAAGTCCGGGCGTTGTCCGACGACCTGTCCGCCCAACTGGCCACCATTCCTGAACAGCGGCGGGTCATGGTGACCGCCCACGATGCCTTCCAGTATTTTGGTCGGGCCTTCAAGATGGAAGTTCGCGGGGTCCAGGGGGTCAGCACCGACAGCGAGACCGGTCTCCGCGAGTTGGAGCGACTGGTCGACTTTTTGGTCACGCGGAAGATTCCCGCGGTGTTCGTGGAAACCAGCGTCAACGACGCCAAGGTGCGGGCCCTGATCGACGGGGCCGCCGCCCAGGGCCATCGGGTGCAGATGGCCGAGCCCGAGCTGTTTTCGGATGCCCTGGGCGATCCCGGCACGCCCGAGGGCAGCTACGTGGGCATGATGCGAGCCAATGTGAGCACGCTGGTCGAGGCCCTGCGATGAGCCGCATCTTGGATGTACACGACGTGACGGTGGCCTACCAGCACAAGCCGGTGCTGTGGAATGTCGATTTCGTGCTCGACGAGCCACGGCTCGTAGGTGTCGTGGGGCCCAATGGTGCCGGAAAAAGCACGTTGATCAAAGCCATCCTGGGCTTGGTTCCGCTGGCCAGCGGCGAGGTCCAGGTATTGGGTCAGCCGCTGAAGCAGGTCCGCGGACGGATTGGCTACGTGCCGCAACGCTCCAGCGTCGACTGGGACTTTCCTACGCATGTGCTGGATGTGGTGCTCATGGGCACCTACGGCCAGCTCGGTTGGTTTCGTCGACCAGGACGGGCCGAGCGGGCGTGGGCTCGCGAATGCCTGGACCGTGTGGGACTGGCCGACTTTACCGATCGGCAAATTGGGCAACTTTCCGGCGGCCAGCAACAGCGAACCTTTCTGGCCCGAGCCCTCGCCCAGCGGGCCGAAATCTACTTCATGGACGAACCCATGGCCGGAGTCGACGCCGCGACCGAGCGGGTCATCTTCAGCCTGCTGAAACAACTCCGCGACGAGGGGCGGACCGTGATCGTGGTGCATCACGACCTGCGGACCGTGCCCGAGTACTTTGACCACGTGGTGTTGCTCAACATGCGGGTCGTGGCCAGCGGACCCACGGCCGAAGTCTTCACCGCCGACAACTTGCACAAGACCTACGGCGGGCGGCTCGACGTCTTGGAAGCCGCCGGCTCGGCCGTGCAGAGTCATCAGCGCTCGGCCTGACACTTCGCCAAGAGTTCTTGGCAACGGGCGACATCGCCGGCGCCCACCGGCACGGCCTCGCCCGATATCGGCGCCGCGGGCACCAGACGGGCCATCACAGCGGCCATCACTTCCGCCAACCCCGTCCGCTGCGTGGCACTGGCCAGATGGGCCCGACGGCCATCGCCCGCGGCATCCCAACTCCAGGCGGCGGGGCGATCGCACTTGTTCACAATCACCAAGGCCTCGGGCAGTTGCCGCAGCAGGGCCTGATCGTGCGATTCCAATGCGGCACTGCCATCCAGCACCAGCAGCACCACGTCAGCAGTGGCCAAATGCCGTTGGCTGGCCGCGATGCCGGCCGATTCCAAGCGGTCGGGCGTGGCACGCAGCCCCGCCGTGTCGGTCAGTTCCACCGGCCAACCCTCAAAGGCCGCCAGACTGGAGACCGCATCGCGGGTGGTGCCGGGCTGATCGAAGACCACCGCCCGCTCGAAACCGACCAGGGCATTCAGCAAGCTGCTTTTGCCGACATTGGGCCGGCCAGCGATGACCACGCGAAACGGCTCCACCAGGTGTTGGCCCAACGGCGCCAGGTCCAACAAACGTTGCAAAGCCGCTTGGGCCGGCGCGGGTTGGCTGCTCTCGATCCAGCGTTCGATTTGATCCAGCCGCCGGGCGAAGGCCCCTTGGGCCTGGGTCAGCAACACGGCGGCGGCCCGCTCGGTGGGGGCCAGCGGGACTTGGGCCCACAGCCCCGCGGCGTGGGGATCGTCCTCGGTGGCGGCCAGGGCCTCGCTCCAGCTTTGGCGATGTCCCCCGCGAGCCGCCAGATCGCCGGCGATGGCTTCCACGGCGGCCGTGCCTCCGTGGCAATGGACTTCGAAGTGGGTCGGCGACAGGATACGGACGACGACCTCTTCGCCCGGGGGCTGAGCATCGCGGTACCAGTGCCCCACCAGGGGCCAATCGACTTGCCGCGGCCCCGAGCCCCGAAAATGGGCCGCCAACACGGCATCGGCCAGCGTCCCCCGAACCGACATCGTGGCCACGGCCCCTTGGCCCTGGGGTGTGAGCACGCTATAGACCAGCGTTTCCGGGGCGTTGTTCACCAGCAGGCCTCCCACGAAATGCGAACCAGGCGACTTGGCTCCCTCTTCCGATGATCGAGCACATGAGCGACTACCCACAGCTTGACGTGATTGCGGTTGGCGCCCACCCCGACGACTGT
>JBJHDE010000194.1:0-8986 GCA_050486385.1 Planctomycetales bacterium
GTGCTGAGTCAGATCGTGGCCCAGATGCCCAGCAAGCTGGAGGAACTGCAAGAAGAGAAGGGCCGGGTCAAGGTCAAGGTCTGGGGCTTCTTGGCGGACCTGAATGGCCAGCTCAAGACGTTTGACAAGGCCGTCAAGTCCGACAAGCCGGCCGCGGCCGCCGAGAAGTCGCACAAGGTGGCCAAGCGGGCCGAGCCCATGCAGAAGGCCCTGGCAACCTACACCAAGGCCGCCGGCGCTTCGAAGGTCCCCGAGGCCCACGCCGCATTGGTGGCGTTCGAGCAGGCCGCCAAGGCCTTCGAAAAGTACTGCGGCAACGTGCTGTCAGCCGTGAAAAAGGACGACACCCTGGCCGGCTATCACAAGGCCGTCAAGGAACTGAACGATCTGGTGACCACCATCCGCAGCAATCGCGGCGCGACCGCACAAGCGTCGCTTAAGAAGCTGCTCGACGAGATGTGATCACCGGGCTGGGCCTACTGATCCCTGCGCGATACGGCAAACGATGGTTGTGCCCGTGGTGCCTTGCGAAAACCTGTGCGACGAGCGACCGAAGGCAACACGCTCCTCATGCTGGGATTCTCTTGAGTTCACGCGGAGACGCGGAGACGCGGAGGACGAGGGCGCGGAACGGTTGACGATCCAGTCCAGACTCGTTTCGTCGACGGCATGACCGGTTGATTCCCGCGAAACTCCCTCGACGAGGTGTGCCAATAAAAAATGTGTCGGGAACCGTCCTGGGAGCGGTTCCCGACACCTCGTTCTCTATCAACTCATGGCCTGAAACCTGGAGGACCCGCGGGCGAGTCCTCGTGGGGATCAGAACGAGTAGCTGATCGACGCCTTGTAGAAGTCCGAGTTCTGGCCGCTGCTCACGTCCCAGCCGGCACCGAACCACAGACCCACGTCATTCGGCAGGGTGAAGTTCACGTAGGGGCCGAGCCACATGTAGACGTTGCCCGGACCGGCGAGGTTCGAGCTGGTCAGCCGCAGGTGCTCGAAGTGCACACCGGTCGAGAAGATCTCGCCGACGCCACCCGAACCAGCCAGCGGACGGACACCAGCGTTGTACCACCAGTGCAGGAAGTCGTTGCTGGCCGGGCCACGGGTCCCGATGTAGTAGCCCATGTAGAACTCGCTCTCGAACAGGCCATCGTCGTAGTTGATGGTCACGTTCGGCACGACACCTTCAAAGGCGGCGGCGCGGGGGGTCGGCGGAGCGCCGGCACCCGACAGCAGCGAACCGTTGAGGATACCGATCTGCGGGTTCACATTCAGAGCGCCATCCATGAAGTTGGCGTTCAAACCCAAACCAACCTCGGTCCACAACCCCTGGCCATTGGTGAAGCTGAAGTCAGCCGTGGTCCAGAGGATGCTGTAGAAGGTGAAGTCCAAGCGATCCGAGATGGCGTAGCTGGCCGCCAAGGTCGGATAGAAGCCGAAGAACACGTCCTGGTTCAAGGCGATCGTCGCCGACCAGGGCTTTTCGCCGTTGCAGCAGGCCGTCGGACAACCGTAGCAACCTTGGTCGCAGGGCTCGACCGCACCACAGCAACCCTTATCGAAGTAGTTCACCAACGTAATCGTCGGCTCTTCATCCTCCGAAACCGGCTGCTGGGCCTGGTGCTGAAGCGCGTTGTGGGGCTGGAGATAAATCTCCTGGGCGGTTGCCAAGGAGCCGTATCCCAGCGAGAGCGTCATGCTCAGGGTCAAAACGAGTCGTTTCATCTCCCGAACTCTCCTCATGATTGGCCTCACGTCGCGGGCGGTGACCACAGGCCCAGCGATGAGACGTGGGGTGGAAACAAGTGACAAACAGACACAGCCCTTCTCGACGAGGCGATTCTCAGGCCAATGGTCTGCTGTTGGGTATCGGCGACCCTCACCGAAAAGTATCGACGAAGTTGATTTTGGGCTCAAAGTCGACCCAATCGCTCTAGCTTGCCCATCCGGGCGGCTTAGGCAAGTTTCGCCAGGTTCAAGCGGAACCCGACGGCTGGAAATCCGCCGCAGTAAGTTGGAATCGCGCTAATTCAGTAGATAACGCGAAACACCGCGGGTTTCCCTGCGGTTGGCGGTTCAGCCCTCGTGATGCGGCGAGCGACGCCACCGCGGTTTGGCGCTTAAGCGCCCCCGAGCCATCGAAAGCACGGCAACGATGCGGTTTTCGCCCGCTTGGGGCGACGGCAGGCACTCGGACAGTTGCCGCGCCGGAGGAGGTCCTCGACCGATGCCGTTGGGGCCAAGTCAGCAAGCGCTCAGCGGGCGTGTCCCACCACGGATGCAAGCCACTCGCCTTGGCCACCCAGAGTATCGGAGCCTAAGCATTAGGCAGTTGAACCAAAACCGTGCCTCAATCCAAGCATCACACGGCACTTTATCCCATCTTGCGATTGGGTTTTTGGCCCCCCAGCCACCGAAAACGGTCCCAAAATGCCTGCGTTTTGCGCATCGACTGGGCGATTGCCCGCGGGACGAGCCATCGGGTCAGGCAGCCAGAAAAATGCGACAAGCGGATCCGAAACTCGGGTAGGACCCAGTCGCAACCCTTCTGATACGCGTGGAAGCGTGTCTTCGAGCCTGGACGAGCCACTAGCCAAGCGAGTATTCAGCTCGGGGTGGGGGCGTTGGTCTCGATCTCGAAGCCGAGTTGCTGGATCATCTCCAAGTCGGCCTGGGCGGGCTGCCCTTGCGTGGTGAGATAGTCGCCCACAAACAGCGAGTTGGCCGCGAACAGCGCCAACGGTTGCAGGCTGCCGAGATGCAACTCGCGTCCGCCGGCGACGCGGATCTCGCGGTCGGGGCACACCAGCCGGAACATCGCCAGTACCTTGAGGCAGTATTGCGGCGTCAACGGGGTGGGACCGGCCAGCGGGGTGCCGTCGATGGGGTTCAAGAAGTTGATAGGAATGCTGGCCGCCTGCATATCACGCAGGGCCAGGGCCATCCGCACCACATCGCGGCGACTCTCGCCCATGCCAATGATCCCGCCCGAGCAAATCTCCATGCCGGCGTCGCGGACGGCGTCCAGGGTGGCCACCCGATCGGCATAGCTGTGCGTCGAGCAAATCGCCCCGTAGTGGTCTTCGCTGGTGTTCAGGTTGTGATTGACCCGATCGACCCCGGCCTCTTTGAGCTGCTGGGCCTGCTCGGGCGTCAGCAACCCCAGGCAGGCACACACCTTGAGGTCGTACTGGGCCTTGATCTGGGGAACCAACGAACACACGGCCGCCATCTCGCGCTTATTGGGGCCGCGGGCGCTGATGACAATACAATAGGTCTTGCTCTGGTGTTCGGCCGCCACCCGGGCCCCGTCGAGGACTTTCTCGGGCGAGAGCAGGTTGTAGCGGGGAATTTCGGCGCTGCTGACTTTCGACTGGGAACAATAGGAGCAGTCCTCGGGGCAGAGGCCGCTCTTGGCGTTCATCAGAAAGTACAGTTGGACCCGTCGGCCAAAGTGGTGCCGCCGCAGCAAATAGGCGGCGTCCAGCAGGGTCAACAGCTCGTCGTCCGGGGCCTCAAGCACGCCGAGGGCCTCGTCTTCGCTGAGCGTGCCTCCGTCGAGAACGCGGATTGCCAGCTCATTCCATCGTGTGGGGAGGGTCGCCAGGGACATGGCATCGGCCGATTCGAGACTCACCCGCCGCCGGTAACACGTTGCTGCCGGCCTAAGCAGCCGCCATGATTAGCCGGATGTGGCGGTTCCCACAAGGGCCCAGCCGATGGGCATCTTGCAGGGGTGCCGGCTGGCCGACGGGGTCGCCAGATCGGTCGGGCGGCGTCACAATGAATGCCGGCGGCGGTGCTTAGGAGCCACGCCGTGGGATTGAGTCGTGTCCCCCCCAAGGCGTGAGTCATGAAGTCGCTGCTGCTGATCGCGATGCTGCTGCACCCACTTCCCCAGGATGTGCTCGATCGCCGGGCCCAGGTCGAGGTATTCCCCGATCAGGTTGTGGTC
Organism: Planctomycetales bacterium; assembly: GCA_050486385.1. GTDB lineage: Bacteria > Planctomycetota > Planctomycetia > Pirellulales > Pb10988 > JBJHDE01. The sequence goes on from JBJHDE010000194.1 coordinate 3,959, forward strand.
GTCTACCAAATTGGGGCGGGCGACGAGAAGCTCCGCACCGTCTACACCGCCGCGACGGGCAAGGATGCCGAGGGTCTGGAGCCTCGCCAGTTGTGGGACGAACTCGAAGTCCACCTGGCCCAAGAGCTGCCCGAGGGGCTGAAGTTGCGGATCGACGGTCAACCCGTCGAGCTGACGTTTGCCTCCGTCGCCCCGGTGGCCCTGCACCATATTCGGCTGGAGTTTCGGTTCGTGGCCGAATACGACTTCGACGACCAGCCGCACACGATTGGCTTTGTCGACGAGAATTTTGTCGAACACCCGGGCTTCCATCGTGTGGCCCTCAAGGGCCGTAGCGGGACGAAGGTCCTGTCGGCCAATGTGCCGTTGGATGTGCGGCGGATCGAAGAACAAGACGTGCAGGCGATGACCCCGGACGAGTACGCCGCGGCCCGTCAGGCCGATGCCACGATTCAGGTCCCGCGGCCCGCCCCCTGGTGGTCCTCGCCCGACGCCCAATTGATATTGGTCTGGGTCGGCAGCGTGTTAGCCCTGGTGGCCCTGGTGGGCGTGTTTCGCTGGCTACGGTCGCGGCCAAGCGGCGAGACCACGACCTCGGCCGATTGAGCCCGGCCGCCCTGAGCGCTTAGAATCAACCTGCGACCCCAAGTGGCTGCCCCCCAGAAGCAAGGACCGACCGCGTGTCGCAGGACACCCTCTTGGAGCATCTGACCGCCGAGGAGCTGGGGCTAGCCCTCCGGGCGGCCGATCCCGCGGCCTTTCTTATCGAACCCCGCATCCTGCGGCGGGTGATCCGCATCGATCGGCAGATCATCGGCCTGGCCTCGGCGGTGCCGCGGGTCACCGGCTACATGATCTCGAAGATCCGCTTGCTCGAATGCGCCGACCCGCTGGAAGTGGGCCTGTGTACGCCGGACGACCTGCCCAACGAAGTGCTGCTGATCGAACGTCCCAGCGACGCCTGGCTGGCCGAGGTCTCGGCCGATTCCGCCCTGCTGGTCGGCTGGCGACGGCTGTTTTCCCTGCGCATCGAGACGGCACTGCGGGTGGAACATCGTCGCGGGCGGCTGGAATCCAAGGCCCTCCGCGAACGGATCACGGCCATCGGTCAGACCGAGTTCGATGAGGTCCGCGGGATCCTGAAAACCGACAAGCAGTTGGTCCCACCCGCCGATGACCTGACGGTCTACATCGCGCTGACGGCGCGCTACTTCGAGCTGCTGCACTTCGCCCAATGGACATTGCCGCTGGCCTTTCCCGGCATGCGGGACCTGGCGGCCATCGAGCAACTGCTGGCCCGCGATGTCGATCACCCCGCGATTCTGGCCACCACGCGCTTGCCCAACGCCCCCGATCCACCCACCGAGCCGCAAGTCCACGAACCCGAACCGTGGTCGCCGGAACTCACCGAATCGCCCCCAGCCGAGGCCGAAGTTGCCGAGACCAACGGCGAGCCCGCCAAGCCCAGTGGTCTGGGACCGGCCTTGCATTTGGAACGGCGGGCCGAGCGGGCGCGAAAACGCCAACTGTTTGCCAAAGCGGCCGTGTTTCAAGTGGCGGCCGATCATGCCAGTGGTTTTGTCGCCCCGCATCGTAGCGTGGGCGAACGGCCGGCCTTGGGCTCGGACCGGGCCTGGGACGATGTCAACCGGCTGGTGCAACACCTGCGGCCAGCGGTGGGCCTGTCGGTCGAGGATCTAGGGGCCTGGTCCGATGCCCTGATGCCGCTGGTCGATCGGGCCGCCTCGACCCTGGATACCCGCTGCCGCGAGTTCTGGCTCTTGGATGATCTCCAACGGCTGATTCGCAATCACGAGCAGCAGATCTCGTTGATTGACCTGGTCGAGTGGATCCTGTGGTTCGGTCGCTTGCCATTGTGGCGGGAGTTGCCGCAGCAGCGACCGATTCTGATTGCCCAGGACCTGGAGCGGGCGACCCGCCGGCTGCCGGGTCTGCGATTGGACGACGAGCAGCGGAGTCGCTTGGCGGGCCTGTTGCGGCAGGCCAGTGGCAAGGCGGCCGCGCGGGTCCGCGATACGCTGCGGCCCAGCGTGATGGACGCCTTCCGCGTGGTGGAGTTCAGGCCCCGCAACCTGCCGGAGGAAGTGGCTTACCACAAGCTGGTGGAAGAGCTGCTCGATAAGCTCGTCGAGCGGGGTTACCTCAGCTTCACGCATGTCCGCGATGCCGTGGGTCGCAACGGCCTCAAAATTGCCGACCTGGGCCACTGGACCGAGTTCTGGAGCGGCGACCGCCTGCTCCGCTTGGATCGGGAATTGGCCATGCATCTGGATGGCGTGTACCGCCGGGCCGAGGTCTACCTGCGATTTCAGCACGCGCTCAGTTCGCTGGCCTTTGGCACCACCGGCGGGCGGTTCTTCATGCGTTACCTGTTCCTGCCGTTTGGCGGGGCGGTGGCGATCCTGGGGTTTATGGATTACCTCAAGGATCTGCCCAAGAAGGTGAGCAAGATGCTGGCCGCCAAGCCTGAAGATCAGGCCGCCGACGCGGGCCCCGCGGTCGAGGCAACCGGCGAGCTTTCGGCCAGCCCGCCCGCGGCCGACGAGTTCGCTCCGCTGATCCGCGGCGTGTCGTATCAGCCGGATTCGACGGATGTGCCCGCGAGCGAGACCGACCAGCCCGAGCCCGACGACGCCCCAAGCGAAGCCGCAGCTCCAGGCGAAGCCACAGCCGACCCCGAACCGGCCCGGGACGGCGCCGACGACGAGGATCTGGCCCCCGGCGAAATGCCGATGGCCGACGCTCCGGCCGAGCCGCTCGATCCCGACCAGACCACGTCGGTGGTGCAGCAGGAGGACCTGGCCGATTTCGCCGCGGCCTTGGGGCAGGATGATTCGCCCCCAGGCTTGATGAACCCGTTCAACATTGTCGTGTTTGGGTTGTTGGTCATCATTCTGATGAACATGCCCACGGTCCGCGGCTACACCTTCGCGGCGCTCAAGCGCTTGTGGGGTTGGGTCTGGACGGTGGGCTTCGAGTGGCCCAGTACCCTAATGGGCATGGCCATCTTTGGCGAAGGCGACGTCGTGCGGATCACCTTGGCCGTGATCTTGCGGCCGCTGTTGGTGTTGCTGCCGTTTTGGGGCATCGGCTATGCGATGGGCGTCCCTGGTACCGAGTCGCCCTGGGTGTTTCTGGCGGCGATGTTGTTTCTTACGGCGACGGTCAACAGCCGACCCGCCCGCGATATCGAAGAGCGCGCCCGCGAGGCCCTGGCGTCGGCCTGGGCGCGGTTTCGTGGTGTGACGCTGGCGGCCATTATCAACGGCACGCTCGACTTCTTCAAATGGATCAGCGATCGCGTCGAAGCCCTGATCTTCAACGTCGAGAACTGGTTGCGGCTGCGGTCGGGCGACAGCGTGCTGGCCGTGCTGGTCAAGCCGGTGGTCGGCGTGTTTTGGGGTGCGGCCACCTATGTGTTTCGCTTTTTCTGGGTCGTGCTGGGCGAACCGCAGGTCAACCCGGTCAAGCACTTTCCGGTGGTCACGGTCAGCCACAAGATCATGCTGCCAATCATTACCGTGGTGGCCACCGGCCTGTTTGAAGCCTACCCGTCCTGGGGCATGTTCATTATGTGGACTGCCTTCTTTGTGCAGCTTTTGCTGCCGGGGGCCGCGGGCTTTTTGGTCTGGGAACTCAAAGAAAACTGGCGGGTCTACGAGAGCAATCGCCCGGCGAATCTGCGTCCCACGCCGATTGGCCATCATGGCGAGACCATGGTCCGGCTGCTGCGGCCGGGATTTCACTCGGGCACGATTCCCCGCATCTTTATGAAAGTCCGCCGCGCCGCCGAAGCCGCGGTGATCTCCGGCGACCAACGTCCGGCGCGAATTCAACTCTCGCACCTGCACGAGGTCGAACATGCCCTGGCGGCATTTACCCGGCGTGTGCTGTTTTCGTATTTAGAGAGCAGCAACCAGTGGCAGTTGACCTCGCCGCGGGTCGGCGAAATTGAACTCAGCAACAATCGCATCCGCATCGAGATTGAACCACCCCGGGAACTGGCCGACCGCCCCCCGCTGTGGCTGCACTTTGAAGAGCAGTGGGGCTGGCTGGTGGCCAGTGTCGATCAACTGGGCTGGGTGGCCGACCTGGACGACCGCCTGCGAAGCGTATTCACCGCCGCGGTGGCCGGCTGGTACAAGCAGGCCGGCGTCCACCTGATTCGCGAGCAGATTGAAGCCAACTTCGAGACCGACCAGTCGCGGTACGACATCGCCGACCGCGGACTGATTGTCTGGCCCAGTGCCGAGTACGATGCCGAGGTGACCTACGATCTGACCAAACAGTGGCGGATCGCCCCCGAGACCCGCGGCATCGGCCCCGGTCGGGCGCTGCCGGTGGTCGACGCCCGGCAAATCGTCTTTGCCCGCACGCCGCTATCGTGGGAGAAGTGGGTTCGTCTGTGGAGCCGGCCCATCGACCCCACGGCCGTGCAGCGGTTTTTGCATGGCATCCGCATTTTGCCTCCCACCGGGCACGAAAACCCCGACCCACGAACGGTCGAAGCCGGCGTCTCGTAATCTCCTGGCGCGCGGCGGTTACCCCGTTCGTCCTCCCTTCGTGAAATCCTTGCGTTATGTCCCAAACGTCACCCACCCGCGAAGAGCTGGGCGAGGCCTACCTGGCGGGCCTGCCCTATCCGCCTTATCCCATTCAAGAAGAAGCCCTGCTGTCCTGGTACACCTCGGACCAGGGCGTGCTGGTCTGCGCGCCCACGGGCATGGGCAAGACACTCATCGCCGAAGGGGCCTTGTACGAGGCCCTGGCCACCAACAAAGTGGCCTATTACACCACGCCCCTGATCGCCCTGACCGAACAGAAATTCGCCGACCTGCAAGCCGCCGCCGAGCGGTGGGGCTTCAGCCGCCAGGACATTGGCCTGGCCACCGGCAATCGCCGGGTGAATCCCCACGCCCGCATTCAGGTCGTGGTTGCCGAGATCCTGTTGAATCGCCTGCTCAATCCCGGCGGGACGGGCGCGTTCGATTTCGACTACGTCAGCAC
>JBJHDE010000195.1:0-5905 GCA_050486385.1 Planctomycetales bacterium
CGGCTCAAGCGGAGCCGGCAAGACGATCACGCGGCGGGGCTGGACAGCCTGTTGGTGGCCAGCCTGGGCACCGGTCAAGTGACCCGACAGATTTCGGCGGCCGAGGCCCGCAGTTGGGGTGGCCTGCAGTGGCTGCTGCCGGTGATCGACGTCATGTTCGACGGCGCCAGCGGGGCGACCGACTACATCACCCGGCAACTGCTGCCGCCAGAACGCTACATCCGCGTGCAATGCCGCTTAGAGCGGGCCTACGACGACCTGGACAACGCCGACGGCGCGAACATCAACGCCCTGATCGCCACGGCTGAAGAGCACTTGGCCCGCGCCGGCGAGGCCCAATTGACGGCCCTGGCCCGCAAGCTCGTGCCCGCCCAAGCCCCATCGTCGCCCGCGGTGCCAACCCAGAAGAGTGCCCAACCCGTCCCACCGCCCGCATGTCGCCTGGATGCCCCCAGCGGGGTGCCGGCCCCCGCCCACGCCGAGCTGTTTCGCCAGGCGTTTCGTCGACGAAACAATCCGGGTTCGCACGGTCGGGCGGCTTGACGGGCACACCCGAATGGGCTGGAATGGCCCCTGATTTCGGGCGTGTCCAGGAGGAGCCGCATGAACCGCACGGAAAAACCCATCGCGTTGGTCGTCGGTGGGCCCAACGGTGCCGGCAAGTCCACCCTGATTGGGAGGATACTGCAAGTCGCCCCCCAGCCCTATTTGTCGGCCGATGCGATTGCTTTCGAGCTGTGCCCCGAGCATCCCGAAAGCGTGGCCTTCGCCGCCGGACGGGAGTTTCTGGCACGGCTGGATACGCAAATCCAAGCCCACACGGACTTTGTGGTCGAAACCACGCTCTCGGGTCGCAGCTTCCGCACGGCCATCGCCCGGCTGAACGCCGAGGGCTATCAGACCGAAATCGCCTTTGTGGTGCTCGATTCGCCGGACTTGGCCATCCGCCGGGTCGCCGAGCGAGTCCGCCAGGGCGGCCACCACGTTCCCGACGCCGACGTCCGCCGCCGCTTTGGTCGGGCCCAGGCCAATTTCTGGCATCTCTATCGTCCGCTCGTCGATCGATGGACGCTGTATTACAATGGAATTGGCGGTCCGAAGCACGTCGCGATCAGTGATCCTGACGAAACGATTGTGATCGATTCCGTCCGATTTACGCGATTCATGCAGGACCTGGGCCTGTTGGAGGGCGAATCATGAGTACCAAACCTGGCATCTCCGCCGAGTGGCGTCAGCGGAGCGAATGGCTGCATCAGCTCTTTCAAGAAGCCGTGGCCGAGGCGCGGGCGAAGAATCGGGCGTTGGGCATTCCCAATGCCACCATGGTCGACGGCCGTATCCAGTACGAACTGCCCGATGGTAGCTACACCGACGAGGACCCCTTCGTCGAGTCGCCCGAGGACGCCGACCGCTGACCCCCGCGAACTCCCTCGCGGGGGGCCTGCATTGCGGGGAAGTGCAAGCGGGGTCGCTGGCCCAGCCGCGAATCGGCCAGGCGGCGGGCGTGCCGCTTGTTTTCCCGTCGCGCCGCCCGAGTTATCATGCCAGGAACGAGAACGAGCGACCCACATGCGGTGGGGCTCGTCGCGGTATCCCTTCTGGCAGCCTCGGGAGTCGAGTTGATGAGCAAATATGGAACGCGCGGCTTGGCGGTCGCGCTGGTCGCGGTTTTGGGTGTGGCTTCGGCGGTCGTGGCATCACGCCCCGAGGTTCCGGAAGGCATCGGCACCAATCAAACCTGGCCCCAGTGGCGCGGCGCCGATGGCGAGAATCACTCGCCGGTGACCGGCATTCGCAAAAACTGGAACGAAGAGCCGCCGGAACTGGTCTGGGAAGCCGAAGGCATGGGCGCGGGCTACGCCAGCGTGAGCGTGGTTGACGGTCGGGTGTTCACAACCGGCAACTTCGATGGTGGCCAGGGCGTGGTGGCCGTGGGTGCCCAGGACGGCACGTTGTTGTGGCGGACGATTCTAACCGACCAGGTGCCCAAGCATGGCTACGAGGGCGCGCGGAGCACACCCACGGTCGATGGCGATCGGCTGTACGTGGTCACCAGCAATGGCGAGATCGTCTGTCTGAAGACCGATGATGGCGAGGTCGTCTGGCGCGAGAACTTCCGTCAATGGGACGGCAAGATGATGAGCGGCTGGGGCTTCAGCGAATCGCCGCTGGTTGATGGCGATCACGTGCTGTGTACCCCCGGCGGTCCGAACGCGATGATCGTGTGTTTGAACAAAATGACGGGCCAGCAGGTGTGGGCCTCGGCCGTGCCTTACGGCGGCGAGAACGGCAAAGATGGCGCTGGCTACAGTTCGATTCGCATCTCGAATGCAGCCGGCACCAAGCAGTACGTGCAACTCGTCGGACGTGGGGTGATTGGCGTTGACGCCCAGACCGGGCGGTTGTTGTGGCAATACAATCGCGTGGCCAATGGCACGGCCAATATCCCCACACCGCTGGTGCTCAACGATTTTGTGTTCTGCTCCAGCGGTTACGGCACGGGCTCGGCCCTGTTGCGGATTGGGCGGCAAGGTAACCGTTTCCAGGCCCAAGAGGTATACTGGCTCAACGGCAACGAGCTGCAGAACCACCACGGCGGCATGGTGCTGGTGGGCGATTATGTGTACATGGGCAATGGGCATAACAACGGCTTTCCCACCTGCGTGCGTGGTCGCGACGGCCAGATTGTTTGGGGCGGACGTCAGCGGGGCGCGGGCAATGGCTCGGCCGCGGTGCTGTACATCGACGGCTCGCTGATCTTCCGTTACCAAAGTGGCGAGGTCGCCCTGATCGAGGCCACGCCCAATGGCTACAATTTGCAAGGCAGCTTTCGGCCCAAGCATGTGATCAAGGAAGCCTGGGCCCACCCGGTGGCCGTGGATGGCGTGCTGTTTCTGCGCGAGCAGGACAAGCTGATGTGCTACGCGCTCAAGTGAGCCCGAGAGCGCGTGCCAGGAGTCCGCATCGGCGGGAAGCGCGCCACCAGCAGCCAGGGGCGCGCTTCCTGCTTGCGCAGGAGGTCCTCGCGTTGACCAAGTCCCGTGCGGCACGGGCTGTCAAGACAATCGAACCACCGGTCTGATGAACCCTTCGTGTGCGTGACGGCGTTCCGTCCTTTCACGGTGGCCGGCGTCTCAAGAAAACTGCTTTGCGAGTGGAATTGTCATGCCACGACGTCACTTCAACTGGCTGTGGATCTATGCGGTCGTCTGTTCAGCCTGCGCCTGGCAGGTTCACCAGAACCGCATGGCGGCGGGTTTCTTTGATGTGATGGACCGTATCGAGCGGTATTACATCGAAGAAGTCGACCGGCAGGACCTGTACCAGGGCGGCCTGCAAGGCATGGTCAGCCGGCTCGATCCCTACTCGGCCTATCTGCCCCCGGTGCAAGCCACCGTGGCCCAGCAAGAGCTGGACGCCGAGTTCGGCGGCATCGGCGCCGAAGTGGGCGTCGACCCCGAGACCCGCCGGGTGATCGTCCTCAGCCCCCTGGTCGGGACGCCCGCCTACCGCGCGGGCCTGCAAGCCGGCGATCAGATTCTGGCAGTCAATGGCGAAAGCACCGAAGGCCAAAGCGTCCGCGAAGTCGTCGAACGCATTCGCGGGCGGATTGGCACCAGCGTGACGCTGACCGTGCAATCGGTCGACGATGCCGATAGCCGCGACGTCTCGGTGACCCGCGCTCGCATCCACATCAACAACATCCTGGGCGACACCCGCGACGACGAACACGCCTGGCGGTACGTGCTGCCCGAAGCGCCCGAGATTGGCTACATCCAGTGCATTCAGTTTGCCAAGGACACCACCAAGGACCTGCAGCAAGCCATTACCCAGGCCAAGGCCCAGGGCATGCGGGGCTTGGTGCTCGACCTGCGGAGCAACTCGGGCGGCCTGCTGACCGAGGCCGTGTCGATGTGCAATCTGTTTCTGGACGAAGGCGTCATCGTGACCACACGGCGACGGAATTATCCCGACGATGTGTACCGGGCCGACAAAGGCTCGTTCATTCCTGGTTTTCCCATCGTGCTGCTGGTCAACGGCACGACGGCCAGCGCCAGCGAGATTGTGGCCGCCTGCCTGCAGGATCACAATCGGGCCACCATCGTGGGCGATCGGACCTTCGGCAAGGGCAGCGTGCAGGACTTTACGCCGTTGGCCGACCAAGGGGTGCTCAAGCTGACGGTGGGCACCTACTGGCGGCCCAACAACCACAACATCCACCGCGGTCCGAATGCCACGCCCGAGGACGAATGGGGCGTGCAGCCGCTGCCCGAGGATCGCGTGCCCTTGGAGGTCGAGACCCAACGCGAACTGGCCAACTACTGGCGGCAACGGCGGATCGTGCGTCGGCCAGGCACCCCCATGGAAGATCCTCGCAACCCCACCGAAGTGGACCGCCAGCTCTGGCATGCCGTCGAGTTGCTGCAAGGCCGACGGCCCGAGCCACCCCCACCACCCACCGAGGCCGAACCCATGTCCGAAGCCGGCGATACCCAGTAGCGGCCCCCTGGGACTCAAGGTCTGGGCGGTTAAAATACGTGTGGGTCGCTTGGCCGCTTGACGGAAAGAACCGGTCGGCGACCCACCTTGGGTCATTCAACACAACATGCGGAGCGGGTGTGGGACGTTCTTCCCAAGTGCCAAGCCCTTGCCGGGGCGTGTGCCGCCTGAATCACGAAGACCTGTGCCTCGGCTGCGGCCGGACCCGGGACGAGATCGCCCTCTGGACCCGCCTGCCCGACGCCCGCAAGTGGGAGGTCTGCGAACTGGCCTGGCGTCGGCAGCTTGCCCTGACCGCTCCGCCAGCGGCCGCCGGGGCCACTGAACCAAGCTCTGTGAATGAACCAAGCTCTGTGAACTCTTTGCCAACGGAACCTGCGACAATGACGAAACGCGTTCTTGATGTGGGCCAGTGCGATCCGGACCACGGCCAGATTGTGCGGTATCTCAGCCAGCATTTCACGGTGGAGATTGATCGCGCCAAGCTGGCCGACGAGGCGCTGGCGCGCCTCCGGAATCAGCCTTACGACCTGGTGTTGGTCAACCGCCTGTTTGACGAAGACGGTTACGAAGGCAGCGCATTCATTCAACGCCTGAAGGCCGATCCGCAACTGGCCTCGCTGCCGGTGATGCTGGTGACCAACTACGCCGATCATCAGCAAGCCGCCGTGGCGCTGGGGGCCGCGCCGGGTTTCGGCAAGAGCCAATACGACGATCCCCAGACCCGCGAGAAGCTCGCGCGGTTCCTGGAGCCCACGGCCTCGGCCTGATGCGATGCAATGGGCCATGCTCGCCCGCTTTTGAGTCTGTCCGAGAAGTGGCGGTTGCCGTAAAATATGATTGCATATAGTTTTCGCCTTGTGCTACCATCCGATTATTGTCACGAGCAAGCCACCCTGCATATCGTAAACATCAGACTCAACAGATGTGTATTGTCTGTTGTTTGAGCCGTTGCTTCCGGCGGTGGAGCCAGGAGGATGTCCGCGAGAAGGGGACCTGCATGAAGTTATGAACGCCCTACTCCCTCTCTCTCTGAACGGCTGGCAGTGGGACATGCTTCCACGCAAGAGTATCGAAGATCAATCTCTCGCCAAGAGGCGTGACAAGTGATGCATTACAAACATACAACTATTGCTTCGCCGAAGGATTTGCGTGGCGACCTGTTATCCGAGATTCGTACGATACTGAATGAGAGCCTTTCGACTTCGGGCGTGGCCATAGGTCCCTTCAGCGACGACACCCTCGCGCGATAGTTTTTTTGAGCGGCTGCTAGTAGAAATTGACACTCACTAGCAGGACAGGTTCCTGGTTCCTAATTCAGCGAGATTTGAAATGTCACTTGACAAAGAAGTCGCCAAGGCTCGCAAGAAGATTGCAACAGATGGCTATGAAATGTCCGTTGGTG
>JBJHDE010000195.1:5915-8985 GCA_050486385.1 Planctomycetales bacterium
GCAGTCCTATTCCGCCGATCTTCGTCTACCAGAATGAGAGCGGCTTGTGGGAGCTGATAGACGGCTTGCAGCGTCTATCCACCATCCTCGAGTTTACAGGGAGTCTTATTGATCCAGATAACGCGCCCAAGAAATTGCCTGGATCAGAGTTAACTGCTACGAAGTTGCTGCCAAGCTTGGAAGGCAAGGTGTGGAGCGTAAAGAACAAGACGAACTCGATCGGTCGCAACAACCAGATTGCAATTAAGCGGGCCCGCCTTCGTGTCGAAATCCTCAAGCAGGAAAGTGATCCCAATGCGAAGTTTGAGTTGTTCCAACGCCTCAACACGGGCGGCGCACAGCTCTCAGCCCAGGAAGTGCGAAATTGCGTTGCCGTCATGTTGAACAAAGAGTTTTTTGATTGGCTTAAAGAGCGAGCCAGCTTCGACGCGTTTCAGAAAACTGTTTGCCAGACGGATGCGGCCAAAGAGAAGCAGGCAGAACTTGAGCTGGTTCTCCGATTTGTCTCTTTCCGGCTGATTCCATACGATGGGCGAATGGATGTCCATGAGTATCTTGATGATGCACTAATCCAGCTTGCCCAGAACCAACACATCAACTGGGGCGATGAACAAGATCGATTCGAGCGAGCTTTCACGCTACTCAACAAGGCATTGGGCGGCGATGCATTCAAGCGATGGAATGGGAGTACGTTTACTGGCAAGTTTCTCATGTCAGTGTTCGAAGTTCTTGGCAGTGGAATATCGCATCACCTAGAAGAGATTGAGGCCCTAACGGACCCAGAGGAGTTCTTGCGCAGCAAGGCGAGAGCTATTTGGTCAGAAGAAGTGTTTGACCGAAATTCGGGCGCAGGCATACGCGGCACAACCCGACTTCAACATCTCCTTCCATTTGCAGAGAGTTTCCTTAGGCCATGAGTAAAATCCGAACCCTCAATGACCTGCAAGATAGACTAGACAGAGAATTTTCATGGAGGCGTAAAGAGCTCGCGTCGTTGAAAACGATTGTTAAGGGCACAGCCGAGGCCGCGAAAAAGACGGCGATTCGGTCCGCCGTATGCCTTGGATACGCGCACTGGGAGGGATTCGTCAAGCTTGCAGCGGAGTTCTACATTGAATATGTATCGAATCAGGGTTTGCGATACAATCAACTTGCCGACTGTTTCGTTGTCATTGGCGCAAAGCGTCACTTGGCATCATTTCTCGCAGACGGGAAAATCGCGGCAGCCACTTCAGGCGTTCAGTTTTTTCGACACTACCAGAATAGAAAGGCTTATCTTCGGCTTCCGGGTCATGTCAAGACCCGGTCGAATCTCAACTCTGAGGTGTTTGAGAATATTGCCCAAACGATTGGGGTGTCGACCGTGGATTTTGAGGCTCGTTACAATCAAATTGACCAGTCGCTTGTAAGGAGGCGCAACAGAATCGCGCACGGCGAGTATTTAGACTTAGATATGGAACCTTGTCTAAAGCTTATTGATGATGTAATTTATCTGTTAGATCAATTCAAACGTAAAATTGAGATCGCTTCTTCCAATGAATCATTTAGGTTGGCGGTGGATAATGAGGCATCTTGAGACTGAATCGCGTGTCGTGATCTATTTCACACCAATCAGGAACTTAGAGTCTGTTCGGTAGGCGGTGGTTGCCGTTAAATGTGATCGCAGGCACTTGTCGGCGTTTGCCAGGAACTGAGTGGCGCCGGTCACCTGATAAGCCGTACCCATCGGACTTAACATCAGTATTTGCTGTTGATTGAGCCGTTCCTTCCAGCGGCGAGCCCTGAAGGGCGCTCACGAAAAGTGGATATGCGTGAAATCGTGAAACGCGTGCTCTATACCCTTTGTAGCGGCTGCCAGTGGGGCACCCCTCCTTGCGAGAGCACCCGTCTATCGATATTATGGCGAGTAGGGTGACAATGGACATCTTGCATGGATTCGACGAATGATTCATGTAGAACTCGCCCCCGATGGCGAAGGGATTTATCCGTTGGCGGTGTCGACGGGCAATCCATAAGAACAGCAAGCGTTCGACGTAGCTTAGCTGTGATAGCTGCAAGAATATTTCGTGCCGCAAGCAGAGTTTCGCGATGGGCTCGCACAGTCTGTAGCTAGCCATTGTCATCACCACCACCTTGGTCGACGATGTCGTCGGCGCACGCGTCGTGGTTCAGGATCTTAGGTCGAAGCATCGGTGGCGATTGAAGGCTGTTTGCGCAGACGAGAAGTATCATGCTTTGGCTTCTCGAACGCTTGTTGAATTGCGAGTGACCGGTCCCGGCTTTCCGAGCGATGCAATATGAGCAGGCACCAGGGAACTGCTGCCGAGCAGCAGCCCCTTGTCTGGCGTCTCCGCACCCGTATTGGGTTGGGCAGCCACAAACGACGTCGATTCATCTCGTGAAGGGATCGGCCATGTTCCAATCACCTGAATTCAACTCGCACCTGGGAGTGTTCACACGATGACCGCCGCCTATCAACCCGCCGCCCAGCGGTATGATTTTTTGAAGTATCGGCGGTGTGGGCGGAGCGGTTTGAAGCTACCGCCGATCTCGTTGGGCCTGTGGCACAGCTTTGGGGGCAGCCATTCGCACGAGGCGGCACGGCAGATGATCCGCCAGTCGTTTGACCTGGGGATCACCCATTTCGATTTGGCCAACAACTACGGGCCGCCGCCGGGCTCGGCCGAAGAGAACTTTGGCCGCATCCTGCGGACCGATCTCAGCGGCTACCGTGACGAACTGGTCATCTCGACCAAGGCCGGCTATCTCATGTGGCCTGGTCCCTACGGCGAATGGGGCTCGCGGAAGTATCTGCTGGCCAGTTTGGATCAGAGCCTGCGGCGGATGGGCCTGGACTATGTCGACATCTTCTACTCTCACCGGGTCGATCCCGAAACGCCGCTGGAAGAAACACTGGGGGCCCTGGTCACCGCCGTGCGTCAAGGCAAGGCCCTGTACGTGGGTGTCAGCAGTTACTCGCCGGCTCGCACCCGCGAGGCCTGCAAGTTCCTGCGGAGCGAGGGCGTGCCGTTGGTGATTCATCAGCCCAGCTATTCGATGTTAAATCGTT
>JBJHDE010000196.1:0-8966 GCA_050486385.1 Planctomycetales bacterium
GCCCACACCGCCCGCCCCCCGCGACCCGGCCCCGCCGGCCGACGAGCCGGTTCCGCCGTCTCCGTTGCCGCCAGACCCGGCCATGCCTCGGCCAGCCCCGGGCGATGCCCCGATCCCCGACCCACCGGCACCGATTGATCCTCCGGCACCAGTTGATCCTCCCGCACCGTTGGAGCCCATGCCACCGGCGGGCGATGACGGCGATTTGGACAATCGCGATCTGCAGCCGGGCCTGATTGGTCGCTTCTTCGGCGCGATGGCCAAGCCCTACACCGATTCGGCGGGCCAGGCGGCCGAGGCTGCCGCGACGGCCATCGATGGCGCGGCGCAAATGGAAGGGGACGACGGTCAACCCGGCTTTCCGCCCGAGGGGTTCGACCCCGACAATTTCGACCCGAACGACTTCAACCCCAATCAGCCGCCGCCTCCGCAGCCCAATAACGGCTTCGATTTCGACGAATTTGACTGAGGCGGCCGCTTCGGCTGGCCATGCGAACGAACAGCACGACCCCGGCAGCCAACGTTGCCGGGGTCGTGTGTTTGGATGATCTTTGTAAACGTAGGCGATGGCCTTGGCCGCCTCAGGCCAGCAATTCCGACAAGGTGCCGGTGCTTTCCTTGAACTGGGTCACCGGGCAACCGAGTTGCTGGAGGATGGTCAGGTACAGGTCCGAGGCCGACTTCTCGTCGCCCCGCCACTTCCAGTGGGCGCCGTGCTTGAAACCGCGTTTCGAGCCGCCCGCCAGCAGCATGGGGAAGCTTTTGCCCGAGTGGCTGCTGATCTGCGATCCGCCCAGCAGCAGCACGCTGTGATCCAGCAGCGTTCCGTCGGCGGTCTCAATCGCTTGCAGGCGATCCATCAAGCGTGCCAGGCAGGCACAGAACATTCGGTCGCGGACCCCCATGACCCGCACATCGGGATTGTCGGCTCCACGATTGCCCGTGCCCTTGTGGTGGAAGTCGTGGGCCCCGCGGGTCGGCGCTCCGCACTGCTGGGCCCATTGCTTGTAGTCGTCGTAGTTCGGGCCGCCCTCGCCTCCCAGGCTGTGGGTCACCACCCGGGTCATGTCGGTTTGAAAGGCCAGGGCGATCAGGTCCATCAGCAGCTCGATATGCTCCTGCATGCTGCTCTTGCCCTGAGGTTCGAGCTGCACGCTCGACTCGTCGAAGGCCGGCCGGCCGCGGTCCAGGATCTCTTCGCGGTCATCCAAGCGTCGTTCGAGTTCGCGGACCGACTCCAGGTACTGATTCAGCCGCTGCTGATCCTGCTGGCCCAGTTGGCGGCTCAGGTCGCGGACGCTTTCACCGGCCCGATCCAGCACGCTGCGATTCAGCTCCAGCCGGGCCTGGGCCTCGCGAAGCTGGTGCTTGTCGGCCGGGGGAAACAGCCGCTCGAACACTTTCCGGTAGTTGGCGGTCGCCGGCAGGTCCACGCCCAGCTCGTTGCGCGACAGGGTCGCCGTGCCCACGCCATCGGTAAACGACAGCGCCAGGCTCGGCAGCCAAGTCGGCCCCAGGTACTTGGCCGCCACCTGATCCATCGACACGGTGTTGGTAATCGTGCCGGGCGTGAGATTGATGTTGTGACCCGTCAGCCAGTTGTAGGGATGCACGTGCCCGCTGATGCGTCCCTGAATGTGCGACAGACTCGTCAACACACTGAACCGCGCGCGGTGATGGGCCAGCGGTTCGTGCGACGGGGCCAGGGTGTAACTGGGGCCGGTGTCCTCGGGGAACCAATTGTAGTGGTTGATCCCACCAGGGATGTAAAAGCAGGCCAGCCGCGCGGGCTCGGATTGGCCGGTGGTGGCCGCCCAGGTCCGCCCGCCCATGATCTCCAGATACGGCAAGGCGATGGTCGCCCCCAGGCCATGCAGGACGGTGCGCCGCGTGATTCGTCGGGTCTTGGGGTTCATCGGCCAGCTCGCTGTTCAAAAGGTCGTCGGATGTTCAATAATGGGTCAGGTAACGCCGCGTAGTCAAGTAACCGATCCCTGCGCAGCACTTCGAACGAAATTCGTGGCACTGGTGGCTTGTCCACCAGTGTGTAGGTCAGTCGGACAGTGCCGCCAAAGTTGCTCCTGTTCGATGGGTTACGAGAACATCAGTCGAAGCATAGCAGGCATTGTCAAACACTGGTGGACAAGCCACCAGTGCCACAAATGCTCGACTCTCGACTACTCGACTCTCTCCCGCTCTCCCAGGAACGCCCGCGAGCGGACCAAGGCCTTGATCAGGTCGCGGGCGGGAAAGTCCCGGGGGCGGTGCTGATCGATGATGGCGCGAATCTCGTGCATGTCGTCGACGTCCGGCAAACGGCCGGTCGCATAGATCACCAGGTTCTTGAGCAGCCCACGCACGAGGTCTTCTCGATAGTGGGTCACGAGCAACTGCTGGAATTCGGCGTAATTCTCAAAGCGCTCGCCTCGGGGCAACTGTCCGGCGGCGTCAACGGGGCGACTGGCGCCGCTGCCTCGCCAGGCGATCTTGCCGTCCAGTTCGCTCGTGGTGTAGCGCTCGAACTCTTCGTTCCGCCAGCGACCGCTGATATCAAAGTTCTGAAAGGCAAAACCCAAGGGGTCCATCGCCTTGTGACACACCGAGCAGCGGCTGTCCTCCTGGTGCTGCTTGAGCAGTTCACGAAAGCTTTTGCCCTGATTCGCGGATTCCGAAGGATCCAACTCGGGCACTTCCAGCGGGGGCGGTGGCGGCGGCATGTCCAAAATGTGCCGCAAGGCCCAAGCCCCGCGATAGATGACCCAGTTCTCGCCCATCCAGCACAGCATCGACTGGATCCCGGCATGCGAGAGAATCCCCCCGCCCCGCGGATCATCCTCGCGAAGCGAAACCTTCCGCAATTGGCCATCCGGCAGCGGATCGTATCCGTAATGACGCGCCAGGGCGTTGTTCATCATCGTCCAGTCGCTGGCCAGCAACTCGCCCGCGGGACGATTCTCAGCCAATAAGGTGGCCACGTAAGCCAAGGTCTCGTCCTGCATCGATTGCTTGAGGAACCGCGCAAAGCGGAAGTCCTGCTTTTGCAGGTGGCTCATGGCAATCGTGATCGGCTGATCCATCACCAGCCACTGTTTGACAAACGGTTCCACAAACCTGCGGCCGCGGGGATCGGCTAAGAGGCGATCCACCTGGGCGTCCAGCACGTCGGGCTCCAACAGTCGCCCCTGGCGGGCCAACTCGCGGAGGGTCGCGTCAGGCGGTTCGCCCGTTAACAAGAAACTCAACCGCGAGGCCAGTGCAAACGACCGATGCTCGACCTCGGGCGTGTCGGGCGCTAACAAATAGCGGAAGGGGCCGCTCATCAACACCGATTGAAACACCGCCCGCAGCGCCTCGTCAAAGCCCAGCCCTTGATCGCGGAGTTCCGTGTAGAAGTCCAGAAACCGCTGTTGCTCGTCGGGGGAGACATCGCGGCGCCAGGCCCGCTCCATCCACACGGCCAGCAGTGCCTGGGCGTATTCGGGCTGATCCACGGCGGGGCCCAGATCGTGCCCCCACTCGGCCGGCGGCCAGCCGCAGGCGGTGCCCACGTCGAGCGTGATCTCTTCCAGCACCAAATACGGCAGCGGATGCTCTTCAATCGGGACCGCGCGGCGATCGAACGTCGGTCGGAACAACCCACCGCCCCCCGGGATGTTGTCCTCGGGCTTGGTGCGGTCGTCGTTCTCGAAGCCCTCCACCGCGTAGGGCATCTCGACCAGATTGGTCAGCGTGATGTTGATCGTCCCGTTCGAGATCGCCAGGTCATCCAACTGAACCCAGTAGTCGAAGGTTCGCGGCTGGGTCACCTCTTCAAAAGCAAGATCCTTGCCGCTGACACGGACCCACAAATGCGAATGGGGCAGGCCCTCGATGGGGTGAAACGGCCGCATCGCGAAGCGCAACCGCAGCACGCCCTGCTCCTGCTCAGGCGCGGGCACCTGGATGCTGATCCCGCCGCGTTCGCCCAGCCACTTGGGTTGCGTCAGCACGCCTAAGCCGGGACGGGCGATCATGTCGCCTCGCCCGCGACCACCACGATCTTTCCAAGCATCGAACTCCCGCCGCGGATCCTTGGTCTCGCGAAGGTCGACGTGGAAGGTCTCGGCCGGGTCGGCTTCCAGAAACCGAATCGCATCTACCGCCCGCCGGGTGATCACCAGCACCTGGCTCACCGAATCGGCGGCGTCTTGCAGGGCCTCGGCCCCGGTGTCGAAGCCCGCCAGCCGGCCATCGCCCGGCAAGGCGTCGCGGTAGTCGATTGGCAGGCCGGTCACGTCCCGCAAGGCGGCCGCCAACTCACGACGATTCAACCGTCGCGTGCCCGACGTCGGGGCCGCCCGCTGCTCGGCCACAATCCAGTCGAGCAGGCTTTGCTTTTGAGCGGCCGAGGGCTGGGGAGCGTCCGCGGGCGGCATCTCGCGGGCTCGGACTTTCTCGTAGACCATCGTCCACAGGTTGCGTTCTTGCGGCTCGAACCGCTCGATCGTGTCAAAGCGGACCAGGGCCTCTTGGGTGAACTCGCCGTGACAGTCTTGGCAGAACTGTTTGACCAATGGGCCAATGGAGCCGGCGTAGGCCACCTCGCCCGGCTCGCTACACGCGGCCGAACCAACCCAACCCAGGATCAGCCCTAGGGCCATCCCGCTTTTCCACGCCGGTAGTGGCATCACGACAGCTCGTCTCCCTCACCCTGGCGGCGTCCCAGGCCGCAAACCTGTGGGGTCCGGCCGCGCTCGGAACAGACCCACTCCCAAGAATTGTCTCGCAAGGCGATTCCGTTTCGCCGCTCCCCCGATAAATCGGGTGAGCTTGCCGCAGCGGTGGCCCGAGGCGGTCGCCCCGGTCAATCGTCGGCCTTCGGCGTGGGGCGGAAGGCGTCGTAGAAGGCCAGCAGCCCGATCAACAGGACGATCACCGCGCCGCCTCCAAAAGCGATGCGCCCCAGAACCTGATTCACCCCATCAGAGACAAAAGGCAGCCCACTCGTGGGACCGTGCCAGGCCGCCCACACCCCGGTTCCCGCCAGTGCCAAGCAAATCACACCCGCGACGAAGGCCCCGATCCGGTTGGGCGGCTTTTCGTTGAGGGCACGAAAGCGGATGGTGGGGGATTTCTCGGGTTCCATCGAACACCGCGTTTGTGGGTGGCGGGCCACGGGGCGCCACACAGCGGAACGGGGCCCAGGCTGGGGGCCTCTTCAGTCGTGACCCCTTTAACCAACCTGGATTCTAACATGCACCCCTGCGCCCAGCCAACGGCGGGTGGCTTTCCGATGCGGGCGACGGTGGGATTGAGGCCCCCATCAGGCCCCACTCGGCCAGGCGGCCCAGCAAGGCCTCGACCAACAGCGGGTCGGGGCCCAGGACCTCGGCCACCCGCCAGTCCTGCCCAGGCGATTGGCGGCCGAACGCCGTCGCGGTGGCCATGACCTTGGCGGGCAATTGGCCGGCGTACAGGAAGTGCGGTTGCACCACGATTCGTCTTGCGGAACGTTGGGCGGCCGCCCGCAAAGCCGCTTCGTAGCGGGGTTGGGCCAAGGCATAGAAGGCCGTTTGCCAGTGACGGACGCCCAATCGCGCAGCGACCCGCGCGGCCAAAGCGTTCAAGTTGTTGCCGGCCGCTGGGTCGCCGCTGCCGCGACCGACCAGCAACCACAGTGTGTCGTCCAGGGGGATTTGCGGGCTAGCGGCCCAGGCCGCGCGGGTCCGTTGGGCGACCAGTTCGACCAGGGCGGGATGCCACTCTAAGGGTTGCGTCTGCCCGCACACCCGTATTCGGTGGATCGCGGCCCCGTCGGCCACGGCCCGGGGAATATCTTCTTTGGCGTGTCCGGCGGCGAACAGCAACACGGGCACAACGACGATTCGCTCGACCCGCCGCGCTGCCAGGCGGGCCAGGGCCGCCGTGATGCTGGGTTCGGCGAGTTCCAGGAATCCGGCCTCGACGGCCAGGTGCGGCACCCGGCCGGCCAGCTCGGTGGCGGTGGACAGCAAACCGGCCTGGCCCGCGGCGTCGCGGGTGCCATGTCCCACCAGCAGAATGCCGTCTGGCGGGGTCGGGTCGCTTTGTTGAGCGATTTCTGCCACAATGCGTCTTGAAGAAAGCGTGAGGGAGGTCCGCGAGGCCAGTCACCTGGTCAGTTTGGGCCCGACGAGTTGATGCGTTGGAGAGCGAGCGTTCGCGATCGGAGTTGACTTCGCGCTTGCCGAGTTCGCCGTGTTCACTTACCTGACGATGACGGCCGGCGACCAGACCGGCGAACATTTCGCGCTGATTAACGCCTCGGGCATGCACCGCATTGGCCGCGGCATGGACTGCGAGGTCCTGCTCCGCGACCCCCAATGCTCGCGAATTCACGCGGTCATTCAACACGAAAACAACCAGTGGCGGGTCCGTGATAACGGTAGCCTCAACGGGACCTTCGTCAATGGACGCAAGACCGACGAGGCCCTGTTGGTCGACGGCACCTACGTCCGCGTCGGCAATACCGAGTTCGTCTTCCGCCAAGGGCCACTTCCTCCGGGGGCCCAACGCCTCGAGAAGACCACCGTCACCCTCTCGGCCCGCGCCACCGACGAGCTGTTTGACGGCCCCAATTACCTGGGGGCCCTCAAGGACTCGCCTGCCACCCGCCAACTGCTGCTGCTGTATCAGCTTGCCGTCCGTGCCCTCAGCAGCGGCGATCCCAGCGAGGTCATCCGTGTGGCCTTGGACCTGCTGGCCGAACAGGTGCGGGCGTCGACCGTAGGCTTTTTCCGCATGACCGACGACGGCCACCTGCGGCCGATGATGGTGTTGCCCGACTCAACGGCGCAGGCCACGCAATTGAGCAGCTCGTTGACCAATCGCGTGGTCAACGAGCGGACCCCAGTGTGGATGGCCGATGAATCCACCGCCGGCCAGATGACCGAGAGTCTGGCCCTGGTCAGCGATGCGATTTGCGTACCCCTGGTGCATCACCAGCACCTGTTGGGCGCCGTGCATCTGTACCGCGCCGATCGGGTGTTCCATCGCGACGACTTCGACTTTGCCATCCACGTGGCCCGCATCACCGCGGTGGCCCTGGATCGGGCCTATCGCGAGAACCGCCTGGAATGCGACTACCACCGCCTGCAAGACGAGACCGGCGTCTTCGACGAGATGCTCGGCCGCTCGCCGGCGATGATGGAACTCAAGTCCAAGATCCAACGCCTGGGCCACACCACCGGATGCGTGCTGATCCGCGGCGAAAGCGGCACCGGTAAGGAACTGGTCGCCCGGGCCCTGCACCGTGCCAGCTCGCGGGCCGATCGGCCGATGCTGGCGGTCAACTGCGCGGCCATTCCCGGCGAACTCATGGAGAGCCAGCTCTTCGGGCACAAAGCCGGGTCGTTCACCGGGGCCGACCGCGATCACGTGGGCTACTTTGAACGGGCCGACGGCGGGACCCTGTTTTTGGATGAAGCCGGCGAACTCACCCTGGCTGGGCAGGCCAAGTTGCTGCGGATCCTGGAAGGCCACCCCTTCATGCCCGTGGGATCCACTGAAGAAATCAGCGTCGATGTGCGGGTGGTGGCCGCCACCAATCAGGACCTGCAAGCCTACGTCAAGGCCGGCCGATTCCGTCAGGATCTGTACTACCGGCTGGGGGTGTTCGAACTGCACCTACCGCCCCTCCGCGAGCGGGGCGAGGACCTGCCGCTGCTGATCGACCACTTTCTCGATCACTTCCGGCACCAGCACGGAAGGCCGCGGCTGATTCTTTCCGACGCGGCTCGGCAACGGCTGGCCACCTACCCATGGCCCGGCAACGTGCGGCAGTTGCGTAACGTGATCGACAGCGCCGTGGTGCTGGCCGGCGGCGAGGCCATCCAACCCGGCGACTTGGCCCTGCACGACGCTGGCACCAGCGACGACGAGACCTTAAACCTCGAATACTGGGAACACCGCCTGATCCGCAAAGCTCTGGAACGCACCCGCCACAACATCCCCGAAGCCGCCGAACTGCTGGGTCTGGGCCGGGCCACGCTGTATCGAAAAATCGACAAGATGAAGGAAGCGGGCGAGCTTTGACGCCTTGCCCGAGTCATGCACCACTCGATCGGGTTTCGTTCCGTGGTCTTGATGGGTTATGCTTGGTTGAGGCGGGCCAATTCTGGCAGCCGTTGCGCGTTGGCTCGACCCATTAAGGACGCATCCACTGCCCCGCATCGGGGTCCAGCTACAAGGTTTGATCATGTCGGAGCAGGACCCCTCGGGCCAAGCCCAACCCAAACCGGTCGGTCGTTCCGACGCGATGCCCGAGACGATGCTGGCCCCCGAGACCACGATCGATCCCAGCTCGGGCTCGCATTCTCAGGGCGTTGTGCCCGAGGTGGGCTCCTCGCTGGGCAAGTACCAGGTGACCGGTTTGCTGGGGCAAGGTGGCATGGGTGTCGTGCTCAAGGCCCGCGACCCCAGCATCGACCGCGTGGTGGCCGTCAAGGTGCTGGCTCGGCACCTGACCGCCGATACCGTGGCCCTGGCCCGTTTTGTGGCCGAGGCCAAAAGCGTGGGCAAGGTGAGTCACCCCAACGTCTCGACCATTTATGAAATCGCCGAGGCCGACGGACAGCACTTCCTGGCCATGGAGTATCTGCCCGGCGGCAGCCTGGCCGACATGCTGCTGAGTTCCGGCCCCTTGGCCCCGCTGGACGCGGTGCGTGCGACGATGGACACCTGCCGTGGGCTGGCCGCCGCCCATGCCGCCGGATTGATCCATCGCGACATCAAGCCCGCCAATCTGCTGCGTTCCGCCGAGGGCTCGACCAAGATGCACGCCCAGCAGCAGGAACGCATCATGATCAATGCCCTGGGCATCGGTTCGGATGCGAACGGCAAGGACACTCCCGCGGAGCGCCCCGCCGCCGGCGCTACCGCCTGATCCCATTCCCATACCCTCGTCCAGGAATCACATGGCCGTTGAGATCACCATTCCAAGTCCCGGC
>JBJHDE010000197.1:0-8924 GCA_050486385.1 Planctomycetales bacterium
GTTCCAGGTCGTGGTGAATAATGTTCCGCCCTCGTTCGCCCAGGTGCCCAATCAGTTGTCGTTCCTGGAAGGTGATCCGACGGTGATTGGCCCGGGAATGCTGACGTTTACGGATCCCGGGTTCGATAATCCCAATAACCCCAACGGACCCACGACCGAGAGTTTCTCGGCGACCATCGATTGGGGCACCGAGTTTGTCTTTCAAACGCAGGCCCCTGTGGTGCTGGCTCAATCGGGCAGCCCCGGCGTATTGACTCAGGGCATGATCCTGGCCGGGACGTTTTACTTTTTCCCGGGAACTTACACGGTGACCGTCACGGTGGCCGACAACGACGGGGGCGTGACCCAGACCCAGTTTGAAGTTGTGATTGTCGATCGCCCGGGCTTCTCGCAGGATCCTCCTCAGGTCGAGACCACGCTGGTGGTGCCGATTGCCAACACCACGCCAGTGGTGCCCGTGGCCGATGCGGCCATCGCCCGTAATGAGAATGTGAGCAACATCGACATGGGGGGCGGGGGGGGTACGGCGACACCCTCGCAGGCCGGCGATCAACGGGAGCAGATGGAGATTGCCCTGCGGATCGAGCGGCTGGAGAGTTTCCGCGGTGCGGTCCGCGAGTCGATCTTCGATGGCACCGTGCTGACCGACCAGTTGGACAGTGTGTTCCAGGCCCTCTCCAACCTGGCGGCCGGGATCTATCGCGTCACGCTGACGGCCAAGGATCACCAGCCGGTCTCGATGGAGACCCAGCTCTCGTCGGCCGAACTGGATCACCTGGCTCAGGTCATCGAGGGGCTGCTTGAGGGCCTGCTGCGTGCCGACGACGATGACGAGGACGACCTGTTCGATATTCTTCCCCCGCCCGGGCTGAAGCGGGCGTTGCGTTCTGACGCGGCTGAAGCGGCTGACGCGACCGATCCTTGGGATCGGATCATGGCGGGTGCCGCCGCCGCGGGCGAGGCCCCGGAGATGTGGGCCAATCAGCTTTCGCAACTGCTGCAGCGCGATGATCGCCCAGCGCCGCCGGAGGCCGAAGCGACGTCCGACGCGACGGCGAGCCCGGAATCCGAGGCCGAGCCCACGGACGAGGCCGACGCCGAACCGTTCGAGCCCGAGACACCCCCTGCCGACGTTACGGGGCCAGCACGATGAGCCTTCGAGATTATGCCCAATCGGCCTTGCTAGCGACCTCGGGCATTTGGGCCACGGTGGCCGCGGCGGACACGGAACTGTCGCGGACGGTCCGTCGTCGCGAGCTGACGCGGACGATTCGCGCGACCAGCAGGCTCCAGGTCCGTCCCCGGGTGCTGTCGTTGTCGACCAGTCCGGTGGTGCCGGCCGGTGACACATCGGCCCTGCCTCCGGATTACGAGCTGCAGGACAAGCTCGGCGAAGGCGGCATGGGCATCGTCTACCTGGCTCGGCAGACAAGCATCGACCGCTTGATCGCCGTCAAGATGCTCAAGCCCGACGAGGCCAAGGGCGATGACGTGCGGAGTCGCTTTCTGGCCGAGGCCACGGTCACCGGCGAGCTGGATCACCCCAATATCGTGCCGATCCACGATCTGGGATGTACCGAGAACGGCGCGCTCTTTTACGCGATGAAGCGGGTCCGCGGCATCCCCTGGAACGAGGTCATGGCCAGCAAATCGCTGACCGAGAACCTCGAGATCCTGATGCGGCTGGCCGATGCCATCTCGTTTGCCCATAGCCGGGGGATCATCCATCGCGACATCAAGCCCGAGAACGTGATGCTCGGGGATTTTGGTGAAGTGCTGGTCATGGACTGGGGCTTGGCCTACTCGGTGGTGGGCCAGAAGGCTCCTTTGCAGGATCCGTCGGAAGTGGTCTCGGGCTCGCCGGCTTATATGGCCCCAGAGATGGCCGCCGGCACGATCGACCAGTTGAGCTTTTCCAGCGACGTGTACCTGCTGGGCGCCACGCTCTACGAGATTGTGGCCGGGTTTCCGCCGCACTCGGGCGATAACCTCATGGGCTGCCTGTTCAATGCGGCCCAGAACAACATTCGCCCGACCAGCAAGACTGGCGAACTGGTGGGCATCGCGCTCAAGGCGATGGCGACCAGGCCCGAGGATCGCTACGCCAGCGTGGGCGATTTTCAGGTCGCCATTCGCGAGTACCAGTCGCACTCCGAGAGTATCCTGCTGGCGGCCAAAGCCAACGAACGGCTGTCGGCCGCCCAGCGGAGCGGAGACTACACCGACTACGCCCAGGCGCTGTTCGGCTTCCGCGAGGCCCTGGACCTGTGGCCCGGCAACGCCACCGCACGGGAGGGCGTCAACACCGCCGCCTTGGCCTATGCGGGTCGCGCGATCGAACGCGACGACCTGGACCTGGCCCTGAGCCTGCTGGATCCCGAAGATCCGCAGCAGGCCGAAATGTACGCCCGGGCCCAAGCGGCCTTGGCCGACCGCGAGAGCCGCAACGCGCGATTGCGGAGCATCACCCGGGCGGCGCAAGGGCTGGCGGCGGCGGTGATCGTGATTCTGGCCGGTTCGATCATTTGGATTCGTAGCGAAATGGTCGAGACCGCCCGGGCCCGCGACGCCGCGGTGCTGGCCCAGAACGAGGCGATCGAGGCCCAGAACGATGCCATCGAGCAGCGGAAGGTGGCCGAGGATCGAGAAGAAGACGCCATGGCCGCCCTGCGGCAGGAGCGGCGGGCCCTGTTGGATCGCGACATCGCGCTGCAGGCCGAACAGTTTGCCAAGTTCGAGGCCAACAGCAGCGCCCGAGCCGCCAGCAATGCCCGCTTCCGGGCCGAGGAGGCCGAGCAGCGGCAGAAGGACCAGCGGTATCTCGCCGAGGTGAGCCTGGCCGGCAGCAAGATCGCCGAGCGGAGCTTTCGGCATGCCGACCAGTTGCTGGCGGCCAGTGACCCGGGTCGACGGCATTTCGAATGGGGGCGGCTCAAGTATGTGACCCAGCAAGTGGGGCGTCGCGTGGCCGAGCACCTGCTGCGAATCAACGCCGTCGATGTCGCGGCCGATGGCACCCGGATCGTCACCGGAAGCTGGGATGGCTCGGCCGTGGTCTGGAACCTGGAAGGCCAACGGCTGGCGACCCTGCAACCCCAACGCGAAGCCGATCGCTCCTATGTGTGGGACGTCGCCTTCTCGCCCGACGGGCGTCGTGTGGCCACCGCCGACCTGTTGGGCCGGGTGATTATGTGGGATGCCACCACTGGCGAGCGTTTGCTGGATTTGAACGATCCCACGCAAGACAGCGTGGCGGCGCACGCCCGCGGAGCTTTGTGTCTGGCATTTGTATCCAACGAGGAATTGGTCAGCGGCGGGGCCGATGGGGCGGTTCGCCGATGGGACGTGCGGCTGGCGGCCGATGGCCCGGCCCCGTCGGACGAGAATCGCCTGGTGAGCACCTTGCTGCATGGCTCGCGGGTGAACGCCATCGACCTGTCACACGATCGTCGGCGGTTGGTTTCGGGCGGCCAGAACGGTTCGGTCATCGTCTGGAATCTGGCCAACAGGACGCCGTTGTTCACTTTCGATAAACACGAGTATGCCGTGCAGGCGGTGTGTTTCACGCGGCCGACCCCCGACGTGCTGCTGTCCACTGTCGATGCCGGCAACGTCCCGCTGGACGGCACGCAGGTCATCTCGGCGGGCGATGGGCGGATGGCCCTGATCTGGGATTCGACCACCGGGCAGGTGCTGCAGATGCTGACCGGTCACGATGCGACCATCCGCAGCGTGCAAGTCGCCCCCGATGGCCGTAGCGTGGTGACCGGCAGCAACGACAACACCGCCCGGCTGTGGTCGCTGCGGACCGGGCAACTGAGCGAAGTTTTCTCGGGCCATAGTGCCTGGATCAGCCGGGCGACCTTCGTGCCCACCCAGTCGGCCACCGAAACCCGTGTCGTCACCAGCAGCCACGATGGCGATGTCCGCCTGTGGACCGCCGGCGAGAATCGCGAAACCATCCACCTGGCCGGTCATGCGCCCGGCATGGAGGTGCTGTCGGCCGACATCACCCGCGATGGCCGCTTGGTGGCCACGGCCTCCCGCGACCGCACGGTCCGTTTGTGGGATGTGGCCACGGGCAGTGAAATCGGCCTGTTGGAAGAAGGCCACTCGAAGACCGTCCGCGATGTGTTTGTCTCGCCCGACGGCCAGCGGGTGCTGAGCGTGGGCGACGACGCCACCGGGCGGCTGTGGGACGTGGACTCCAAGTGCCAGGTGGCCGTGCTGTTGGGCCACGCGCGGGGCATCGACACGGCGAGCTTCTCGGCCGATGGCCGCCGCATCGCCACGCTGAGCACCAGCGATGGCACGGTGCGGGTCTGGGAGGCCGCCAGTGGCCGTCCGCTGGGCGAGTTCCGCGATCCGCTGGCCGTCCGTGCCGGCAACAATCGCCAAGGCTTCTCGTCGGTGGCGTTCACCCAGGATGGCGATTCGTTGCTGCTGGGAACCCGAAGCGGACGGGTGCTGTTGCAGGATCTGGCCGGGGGCGAGCCGCGGACATTCACGGGGCATCGCGACGAGGTCAGCGGCGTGGTTGCGCTGCCTGACGGCAAGCTGGCGGTCTCCAGCAGCCGCGACCGCACCTGCATTGTGTGGGATTTGGCAACCGGCGAGGAGCAACGTCCCGGCCTGGCACACAATGGCGGCGTGGTGGCCATGGTGGCCGCACCCGATGGGGCCTGGGTGGCGACCGTCGTGGCTGGCGAGCCGGCCGTGCAGATTTGGGATGTGGCCTCGCGACGGCGGCTGCGGACGCTGGAATCGAACGCGGGTTCGATCATCTCGCTGGCGGTCGACCGCACCGGCGAGCGGCTTGCCGCTGGCACGGCCGTGGGCCGGGTGATCCTGTGGCAGCCCACCAATGGCGAACACCTGCGGACCTGGAATGCCTCGCCCCAGGAGATTGGCGGCGTGTGCTTCTCGCACGATGGGGCCACGGTGTATGCCGCCAGCGAGTCGTCGGTGGGCCTGTTCGAGGCCGCCACCGGCCAGCGAACCGGCGAACTTCATCGCTCCAGCCCGATGATGGTCGCCCGCTTTGTGCCCAACGGGTCGGCGGCCGCCACGCAGTTGGTGACTTGCTCGGCCTGGCAACCGGCCAAGCTGTGGGATGTCGAAAGCGGCCAGGCCACCCTGCGGTACGAGCATCGGCCAGGCGAGGCCCACCGGCATTTGGCCGTTTCGCCCGATGGCCGGCTGGTGGTGACCGTCGACGCCTACGACGAGCGGCTGACCCTCTGGGAGCGGGCCAGTGGTCGGCGACTGGGCGAGATTCGGGCCGGGGCCTCCGAGGAGGTCCGCAGCGTGGCCTTCGCGCCGTCGTCCGAGCACTTCGTGGCCACCGTCAACGATACCGAGCAAGAGTTGTACGTCGCCCGCATGTATCGCACCAGCGATGGCGAATTGGTTCAGCAGTTTGGCGGCCCCGACGTGCCCGACGCACACCAGCTTTGGGTGCTGGCCGCCGAGTTCTCGCCCGATGGCCAGCATCTATTGACCGGCGGGGCCGACTACGAGGCCAAACTGTGGAGCGTGGAAACCGGCCAGGTGCTGGGCACGTTTCTGGGGCACACGGCCTTTGTGGTGTCCGTGGGCTTCTCGCCTGATGGGCGTCGCATCCTAACCGCCAGCGAAGACGAAACCGCCAAGCTCTGGGATCCCGCCTCGGGGCACGAGATCATCGCCCTGCGCGGCCATCAGGGATCGGTGGCCGATGTGCAATTCTCGGCCGATGGGCTGATGATTCTGACGGCCAGCTACGACGGGACCGCGCGGTTGTGGCCGGCGGTGGATTGGCGCGAGCACGAAGCCGACCCCGTCGTCGCCCGACGCCGTATGGCGGATGAACCCTGATGGCCTTCTTCCGGCAGAGTAAACGCCGCGCCGCGCTGTTTGTTAACACGTTGCTGAACATTCCCTGCTGCCCGGGGCGTGAACAGTAATGGCAAGAACCCCGGGCTAACGCCCGAGGGCTGATGGAGTTGGTGGAGTTGGCGGAGTTCCGGTGGCGAGGAATCATGAGCCGGAACGCGTTCGCGTCCGGTTTCTAACGAGTCGCCAGGTCGTGGATGTTTGGGAAGAACCCCGGGCTAACGCCCGAGGGCTGATGGAGTTGGTGGAGTTCCGGTGGCGATGAATCATTAGCCGGAACGCGTTCGCGTCCGGTTTCTGACGAGTCGCCAGGCCGTGGATGTTTGGGAAGAACCCCGGGCTAACGCCCGAGGGCTGATGGTGTTGATGGAGTTGGCGCGGCCGATTGCTCGTTCGCGCGCGAGAGTTTGACATCGGCTGGCGCGTGCCCTGCTCAACTCAACGGGCTGGTCATTCGGTGACCAACCGCAGGCCGGTTCGCTGCTCGCGGGGCCTGGGGACTTCGGGCGGTGGGATCTCGGCGGGCTTGACTCGCTCGGGGTGGAACAGCGAATAGACCGCGGGAATCAGCAGCAAGGTGATCAGGGTCGAGCCGGCCAGGCCGCCAATCACGGCACGGGCCAACGGGGCCTGGGCGTCGGCTCCCTCGCCCAAACCCAAGGCCAGCGGCATCAGGCCCAGGATGGTCGTTAGCGTGGTCATCAGAATCGGCCGCAGGCGGCGTCGGCCGGCTTCGGTAATGGCCTGATGGGTCGTGTAGCTCGGTCGCTGTTGGAGTCGCCGGGCCTGATCGACCAGCAAAATGGCGTTGTTGACCACAATGCCGCCCAGCATGATGCAGCCGATGCCCGACTGCACGTTAAGCGTGGTCTTGGTGAGGAACAACGTCAGCAGCACGCCCACGGCGGCTACCGGCACCGAGACCATGACCACCAACGGATCGCGGAGCGATTCGTACTGGCAGGCCAACACCATGTAGACCAGTGCCAGGGCCAGCGCCAGGCTCAGCAGCAACTCGGTGAAGGCCTCTTGCTGCTGCTCGTAGTCGCCGGCCACCGCGATATCGTAGCCCACAGGCGTGGGAATCTCGGCCAAGCGCTCTTGAATATCAGCGGCCACTGAGCCCATGTCCCGCCCCGCCACGTTGACCGAAACCAGTACCAACCGCTGTTGATCCTTGCGGTCGATCAGCGGCGGACCCTCGCCGGGCGTCACCGTCACCACGTTGCGTAAAGCGACTTCGTCGCCGCCGGCCGAGGTCAGCGTCAGGTCCAGCAGCTCGTCGAGCGACAGTTGCTCGGGATCCTTCAATTGCACGAGAATCCGATACGAATGACCACGGGGACGGTACTCGCCAGCCAACGATCCCGCCACGGCGGTTTCCAGAGTCTCGGCCACTTGCCGCACGCTCAGGCCCATGTCGGCGGCCTTGTCGCGGTCGATGCGGATGCGTTGCTGAGGAACGCCCGCATCCCGGGTGTTGGTAACGTCGGTGACTCCGGGGATCTGGGCCACCATGTTGGCGACGCTATCGGCCAGAGTGGACAGGGTGTCGAGGTCGTAGCCGCGGACCTCGACGGCCAGCCCGGCTTCGGCCCCGACGACCCGTGCCAGCAGGAATTGGCCTTGCGGGGCGCGGGTACGAATGACCAGACCGGGGACGCGGCCCTCCAGCTCTTCGCGGAGATCGTCGGCCACTTGGGTGTTCGAGCGTTCGCGGCCCGAGGCCGGCCCCAGGTTCAGGCGGATTTCGCCGGTGGCCACGTTCGTATTGCGAAAGCCGGAGGGGCCCACATCGGTGACCGCGGCCACGGTTTCGGGGACGGCCTCGAAGGTGATGTCTTCGAGCTTGCGGACCTGCCGATCCACGAGGCTGAGTCGGGTTCCGACTTGCATCTCGGCTGTGACGCGGACTTCGCCTTCGTCGCTGGGTGGCAGAAACTCGGTCCCGATGCGTGGCACCAAATACAGACTGGCCCCCAACAGCGCGGCGGCCAACATCACGGTGGCCAAGCGATGACGCAGCACCAGCTCCAGGGCATCGCGGTAGGCGTTCTCCAGACTGGAGAAGTTCGCATCGCGTTTGGGATCGACGGCCCCGGCTGGTGGCCGCGGGCTGGCGGCTTGTTCGCCGGTTTTGCCCAGCAGTTTGCTGGCCAGCATGGGCACCAGGCTCAGCGAGACCAACAGGCTGCACAGCAGCGAGAAACTCACGACGTAGCCGAGTTCGGAAAACAGGGCGCCTGACACGCCGCGGACAAAGACCAAGGGCAGAAAAATGACCATGGTCGTGATGGTGCTGGCCAGGATCGCGGGGCCAATCTCGCTGGCCCCGCGGACGGCCGCCCATTCGCCAGGTTCTTGACCGTCCTGATTGCGGCGGAAGATGTTTTCGAGCACCACGATCGAACTGTCGACCATCATGCCCACGCCCAAGGCCAGTCCGCCCAGGGTCATCAGGTTGAGCGTGAAGCCGCCGGCGTACACCAGCGCGAAGGTGGCGATCACCGAAATGGGAATCGCCAGCCCAATGATGAACGTGCTGACCACGTTTCTAAGAAACAGCAGCAGCACCAACACGGCCAAGGCCCCGCCGTAGATCACGCTCTGGGCCACGTTGGCCAAAGAGCGCTCAATGAAGCTGGCCTGGTTGATAATTGGCACAATCTGGATTTGCGGATAATCCTGGTTGATCCGCTCGATCTCCTCCAGGGCCTTTCGGCAAACCTGCACGGTGTTGGCGTCGGGCTGTTTCCGCACTCCCAGGCGAATGCCCGGCGATCCGTTGATGCGAATAATCCGCGTTCGCTTCTGGAAACTGTCTTCGACCGTGGCAATCTGGCTGAGTGTCACGGCGGCACCGTCACGCACGGCAATCACGGTCCCGCGGATTTCGTCCAGGCTGGAGAACTCGGCCGGCGCCCGCAGACGAATCTCGAAACGGCCCATTTCGAGTTCGCCGGCTGGCAGGTCGAGGTTGGCGTCGCGGATGGCGGCCAACACCTGATCCAGCGGCAACCCCAGAGCCTGGACCCGCCCCAGGTCGAGGC
>JBJHDE010000198.1:0-6986 GCA_050486385.1 Planctomycetales bacterium
CAATCAGCCGTCGCCGGCGGTCGCGGCATTTGGCGAGCTGCCGGGCCAGGTGATCCAGGTCGTTGTGCCGGTAGGTGCGGAAGTAGGCCCCCGACAGCCGGCAGCCATCAATCAGGCTGGCGTGGTTGAGCTTGTCGCCCAGCACGGCATCACCGGGGCCGACCAACGCGGCGATGGTCGCCACATTGGCCGCGTAGCCACTGGAGAACAGCAGCACCGCCGGCACCCCCAGCCAATGGGCCAGGTCGCTCTCGAGCCCCTGGTGGGCCGGGCTGTAACCGCTGACCAACGGGCTGGCCCCACTGCCCACGCCTTCGCTCGCCAAGTGGGCGGCCACCGCCGCAGCAATGCGGGGGTCGCCAGCGAGGTTGAGATAATCGTTGGACGCGAAGTTGCGAACTTCGCCGCCGCCCATGGAAATCCGCGGCCCCTGCTTGGCCAGCCGCAGGCGTCGGCGGCGGTGCAAGCCGGCAGCCGACAGCGCGGTCAATTCCTCGGCCATCCAAGACAGCCTTTCACGCGGCACGGCGTCGGCCATCCTGGACTCACCCCAAAATCAACCACAGCAACGAGAACGCCATCACCTGAAAGACCACCAGCAGCCAAAAACTCCAATGCACCTCGGGCAACGTCCGATTGCAGTACACCAGCCGATTGGCCACCAGGGCCGCCGGAGTGCCGCCAAAGAAGATGAAGTACAAAAAGGTCGTCTCGGGCACCCGCGGCAACCATGGGTGATGCGAGGCGTAGCGGTCAAACAGAAACAACACAAAGGTCGCCAGATTGATCCCCAACAGCCCCGACAGCACCCAGCTCAAACGGGCCAGATACATCAGCAGCATGAGCACCGGCAGTGCCACCAACAGCAGTGCCAGCCAGGTGAACGCCTCGCCCGAACTGCGTCGGGGGTCAATCACCGTGAGCTGGGCCAGGGGCAACGGTTCCGGCGCCCGCAGCACCTTGGCCACCTGTCCGTCGTCGCTCCGGCGGAAGAATGGAAGAAGCGACCTTGCCTCACCAGCGTTTCTCGGGATACTGGTCGCCGAATCCGTTTCGACCGCGTCGGCTTCCTGGCCCTCAATGGGGGTTTTGGTATCCATAGGCGGGTGGGAAACGGAGAGAGAACTGCGCCAGGCGGCTCGATGACCGAGCCTCTGCGGCCAGGCCGCTACTACCACTCTATCGGTCGAATGGCTCGGCGGCCAGCGTGGGAATGGGTTGTGGGTGGGTCCCTGCCGGTTGGAAAGGAATCCCAGGCGGGGCGACTCGGGTGCGACCAAAAACGTGTTCAAGTTAAGCAGGTGAAGTGGTCGATGATGGTGCTCAGGCGCTCGCGCGCCTCCTCGCTCACGCCCGCGCGAGGGGTTCTCGGTCTCCGGGAGCCAGCCACATCGGCAGCCGGGTTCGTCGAATGGAATCGCGAGGCATCACCGTGGCCAAAATCCATCCCTTGGCCGTCGTCAGTCCCGAGGCAACACTCGGGGTCGACGTGGTCGTCGGTCCTTTCTCGGTGATCGAGCCCGATGTGGTCATTGGCGACGGTTGTCGTCTGGCCGCCCATGTGGTCGTCAAGAGCGGCACGCGGATTGGGCCCAACAACACCTTTCACGAGTACGTCACCCTCGGCGGACTTCCGCAACATGCCCATGCCCCCGGCCCGGCTGGCGGCCTGGAGATTGGCTCGGGCAACACGCTCCGCGAGAACGTCACAATCCATCGCTCGCTGTATGCTGATGGGACCACGGCGCTGGGCAACGACTGCTACCTGATGGTCGGCTGCCATGTGGGCCACGATTGCCGCGTGGGTCATCGCGTGATCATTGCCAACAACGCCTTGTTGGGCGGGCACGTGACGATTGGCGATCAGGCGTTTTTGTCGGGCATGTGCGCGTTTCACCAGTTTGTCCGCGTTGGCCGCGGCTGCATCGTGGGCGGTGCGGCGCGAGTCACACGCGATGTGCTGCCGTTTGTCACGCTCGATGGCGAAAGCCATCGCGTGGTGGGTCTCAACATGGTGGGCCTGCGGCGGTCGGGGATGCCCAGCGAAGACATCGCCCAGCTTAAGCGGGCCTACCAGGTGGTCTTCCGCAGCGGCAAGCCGCTCAAGGAGATTCTGGCCGAATTGGAAGCCCGCTTCCCCACGGGTCCGGCCAGCGAGTGGGCCCCGTTTCTCAGCGACAGCCATCGCGGCTGGATTCCCGATCGGCGGGGCCCCGCCCCCGCGGTCCGCCTTGTGCCCGACAGCAACGATCAAAGCAGCAAAGAGGCGGCCTGATCGGATTCCAATCGTCGGATCCCAACCGTTCGTGGCCGCGGTTTCTGGCGGCTAGCCGTCTGCGTATGTCAACAAGCATCCTCTCGGCGTTGCCTGTCCGCAGGCGCGCCGAGAGGTTTTTTCTTGGGGGATCGGCGACCCAAGCTTCCGGCTTTGCTCGAGAACAAAACGGAGGCCCACGGGAAAAGGCCTAGTGACGACCGATCAGAATCGAGGTTGCCGACTTTCTCGCCGGGAGCCGCAAACTTACCGGTGGGGGCCTTGAGCGACCCCGACCACTTTCATTCGGCGAACGCCCCTTTGCGGCAGCCCGTCGGTTGCAATCGGTTGTTGGCCGCTACCGCCATTGCGCCACCACATCGAACTCGATGAGTTCCTTCTTTGAGTTCCGCTTTCGGATGGGGCGACATTCAATTCGCGAGAACCCTAGCTCCGACAGCATCTCGGCGTAAAGGCGCTCGGTCGAGACCAGTGCCCCATAAAATGTTGAGTTCCCAACAATGTAGTGGACCTCCGAGCCGGAACCGAGCAACCTCGGCAGTTCCAAGAAATGCGCCCACATGTCATCAAAGTACTTGGCCACATACTTGGCAAGCACGGCGCCATTCTTGTTCTTGGCATGTGCGATAGCGCCCAGCGCCTTGGCCAAATGCGCACTCTCGTACCTCGTTTCGGAGCGTTCCCAATCCGTGAGCCGGCTTGTCGCAACGCCCCAGGTTCCACCGATAGCCGTCCAATCAAGCTCGCCCGCGTCTCTGCCGTTCGTCAGGAACCCCAGCCAATACATGTAGGGGCGAAGTTCACGAATATAGGACATGCGATTCGCGTAAGGCGGTGACGTAACAACCAAGTCGAATGGCCCAGCAAGCACCTCTTTCAGTGCCCGGGAGTCCCCAAGAACGACTGCTGCCGCCCCTGCAGGATTCTCGGACGCCCCCTCGAGCACAAACCGAACATCCTCCCGGAATAACGCATTGCGATCAAGAGAGAAGAGTTGGCCTTGCTTGTCCTGGCTCTTGAAGGACATTGACTGATGATTGAAGGCCGCAGTGGACTGTTCAATAAGCGTTCGGCAAAACGCCACGAGTAGCAGGTTACGAACTTCGGTGTCTTGAAGTGTGGTCTGCTCAATAGCTGCGAGAAGCAGGCGGAGAAACGCCAACGCTTCCGAGCTCCACCAGCGATCAATGTTGAAAATGGGCGGAGCCGGTACCGGCTCGATCGCGCGCTTGGCCACCAAGTCAAGAACTTGCTTGCAGGCCTCTCGAGTCGCTTCGATACTGGCGGGTGAGTAGCAGGAGGCCTTGACCTTTGCAAGCCAAACCAAGAACGGATTAATATCCGTGGTCACACTTTCATGCCCGTGATACGCAGCGCACAACGCCGTGGTCCCCGTCCCGCAGAACGGGTCCAACACCCGCTGCGCTTGAGCGTGGCCAACGACGAGATCCTCGACGATCTTGAGAGAATAGGCGGGCGTCAGCCTGAGCCAACCATGTCGGCCGGTCTTGGCGTTGAACTTGTAGGTGTACTCGGCTCGCTGCCGAAGCTGCTCTCGTACTGGAATTGAACTCATTCTTGACCATCCAGGGTAAGCAGCGCTTGCAGAACCTTTTCGACTTCCTCGCGCAGCGCCTTGCTATTCCGCGTGAAGAAGTCAGCCAAGTCATAGCCGACGACATCTCGCATGAAGTCGTAGGTGGAAACCAGCGGATTATTTGCGCCGACGATACCGGTGATGACCGCCCATCTCTCGACTCTGTAGCGAGACAGGACCTCGCTATCGATTTGGGTTGAAAGTATTGCGGCGCACGGCAGGTACGCCTTCGTGTATGCCGTCGCCGCGTTCGCGATATCGGCGTTTTGACGCTTGGAGTCCTTACTCTTGTAACCTTGCCGAACCTCGAAGACTGTTCCATCCAGCGTGGCGAATATCTTGGGGTCGACGCCGACTTCCTCCGCGGATTGCCGCATCCATTCTCGAAAGCGATTCCGCTTGCCCTCGTCCTGGATTCGATCAAGCGGTACCCGGCCATCGAGTCTGAGAGTTCGCCTCTTGCCCGTCGGTAGCAATATCTCGTAAGACCAAGTCACATCGTCATTCGAGAGATTCAGGGCATCGCGGAGGATGGTTCTGAAGAGCTTCTCGCAGCCGATTCCGATTTGGCGATAGACACTCGTCATGCCACCAGCCGCCTTGTGAGCAGCATACATCATCGGGTGGTCTAGCCCAAACCAATTGTAGAACGGATCCGCCTGATAGAGCGCTTGGAATTGCTCAAGGGTCAGGCCGCTGCGCCTGTCACCTCGACCAAACCCTGGCTTGTATCTTGCACAAACCCGAATCGGCTCGAGCACAAGGTCCAGGTAGGGCGCTTCGTTCGGTTTCAAGCGAGATGTCCCTCTGGTCGCCATTAAGGTGCAAATCGGCGGGCTTGTCACCCAGCCTTTCGTTCTCTGTTTTGACCACCTCGAGAATACCGGGCGGCATCTGCCTGTCAATTCTCGCCGCCCCAACGAGTTGTGTAGGCCGCGGTCGCGGGAAGGGCGCCGAGCCCTCGTTGGGCCGGGGACTCAAGGGGCTGGAGACTCTTCGATGAGGACCAAGTCGCTGTCTGGGTTCTGCCGGCTGGCACGCCGATCCCCCGAGCGACCGCCGTGTTGCATCAACACATCGGCCTCGAACCACGAACGTCCGGCCAAAGCACCCCGCCTCACCCGCGACGTCCGCCGGGCCCACGACCGGGACCGGCGCGATCGCGACCCTCGCGGCCTGAACCGTCGGCATCCGTATCGCGGTCGCGATTGTCACGATCGCGGCCTTCACGGTTGGGGCCCATCGGCCCCATGGGGCCGGGCGGTCCGACGGGGCCGTCACCGGGTCGCCATTCGCCGCGGCGTTCGCGAACTCGTCCGGGCTGACCAAACGGGCCCATCGGGCCGAAGCGATCGGCATAGTACATCTCGGCCAGCACACTCTGGAACTGCTCGGGCGGCAGGCCCTCCAGGTCTCGCTGCACGGTGCGATCCAGGGTCAGGAAGTACTCCTGAAGCTGATCGGGATTGGGGCGGGTGCGGAAGGTTTGAAGCTGCTGCCGCGACGACGCCCACAGCCAACGGGTCAGCAGGGCCAGGCGATCCTCGCGACTGGCGGCCTCTTGGTTCAGCCGGGCCCGTGTGTCGGCGGTCAGGCTCGTCAGCAGTTTCTCTTGGGTTTCTTCGGGCAATCGACGCAGCCAATGCGGGGCCAACGGCCCACGGCCCAACAACCACATCAGGCTGCCCACCTGGGCCGGACTATTCAGATCGCTGCCCTCAAGCCGCTCGATAATGCGTTCGCGGTCGGGCATGCGTGCGGCTTCGCGAATGACTTCAATGCCCCAAGCCATAATCGCCCGCCGATCCGCATCGCTCAGGGCGGCGGCCGCCCGTTCCGAGCGGACTTCCACGCCCCGACGTTGGGCGACTTCGCGGATGCGTTCGTTGGCCGGTCGCTCGGCCAGCCCGACGCGGGCCGAATGCGAAAGCTGCTGGAGCCACCGATTGTAGACCAGGGCCACTCGCCACAGCTCGTCGCCCCGCGGATGCTCCTGCAAGGCATCGTGCAGCCTCCGCAAGGCGTTGCGTTCCGATTCGTTCTGGTCGAACCAGTCCCAACGGCGGCCGACTTCCTCCTGCTGTTGCGGCGTAAACGTCAGCACCAGGTTGCGACGGTCGCCCAGGTGCTGCGACGTCACCGCCGGATCGGCGACCGAACGGCTCAGACCCGCCAGTCCAAAACCCGCCTGGACCTCGTCGCTGGGGACCGGATCGAACACGCCCAGCTTGTCGAGCTGCTCGAGATACTCCAACGTGCCCACCGCCCGATACTCTTCCATCCGCAGCAGGATCGGCAGATCGGCCAGGAACGGGCGATTGGGATTAGGAAACATCTGCCGGCCCAAGGCGAAGCCACCCACCAGCAGGCCGACCGTCAACACACCCAGCAAGCCGCCCAGGGCAATCCGGCCCCAGACACCCAGTCGCGACCAGGCCAACCGCGGCTTGGCCGCGGCCTCGGCATTGAGGGCGACCATCTCCAGGGTCGATCGCGCAAAGTCCTCGGTTGTCGGTTGCCGCGGCAAATGCTCCAGGGCATCCCAGACCCGCTCCAGCCGTCGCAGCTCGGCCCGGGCCTGCGGATCGCTGGCCAAGCGTTGCTCGACGGCGCGGCTCGCCTCGGGCGACAGTTCGCCATCCAGGTAGGCGGTCAGCTCCTGGGCCAGTTCCGCCGTTGCCGGCGAATGACCGTTGTCGGACGACAGTGGGGCACTCATGAGGCGTCTCCTTCCGGGGGCGACGCACTGGGCTTAGTCCCCTGATCCAAGTAAGGCTCGATCACTTCGCGCAGGTTCGTTCGGGCGCGGCACAACAGACTTTTGATGGCTTGAGGCGACATGTTCATCACTTCGGCGATATCGGCATAACTCATGTCTTCGAACTTGTTGAGCAACACCGCCATCCGTTGCCGTTCGTTCAGGCTCGACACCGCCGCCCGCACGATGTCGCGCAGTTCCGCCTTATCGAGTTGCCGGGTGGGAATCTGTCCGCTGCTGGTCGAGACGGCGTGGGCCATGGCCTGAGGACCGCTCTCCTGGCCGGCGATGGGGTCGAGGGTCACTTCCCGCCGCCGGGCGAGACTGCGTCGCGCGTTGAGCGCCACGTTATTGGC
>JBJHDE010000198.1:6996-8857 GCA_050486385.1 Planctomycetales bacterium
AGATCCTCGGCCTGCTCGCGATGGCCGATCAAATGCTCGAGAATGGCGACCAACCGATTCTGATACCGCAGCACCAACTCCTCAAACGCCGCGGCGTCGTCGTCGCGGACCTTGAGCATCAGGCGCACGTCGGGATCGCGGGCCTCGTAACTGGCCCGGAATGCGGTGGAATCGCTAACCGACAACGTTCCCTCGTGTTCTGGGAGCAGGCCGTCTCAGGATATGAACACCGCTGGACGAAGAATGTTTCACGCGAAACTCGCCCCACCCGTCAGCCCCACCACCGGAGGAGTCCCCGCGGCGCTGCGTCGAAGCTGACCACATGCGGCGTCGATGGCGTCGCCTTTCCGCTTGCGGACCTGAATCTGCAAGCCCGCGTCCTCCAGAATCCGCACGAATCGCCGCACCGCCAACTCGCTGGGCGTGCGGTAGGGCAGCCCCTCGACCGGGTTGAACGGAATCACGTTCACCAGGGCATTCCGCCCCCGCAGCAGCCGGGCCAGTTGTTCGGCCTGGTGGGGTGCGTCGTTGATGTCGGCCAGCAGCACGTACTCGTAGGTGATCCGCCGCCCGGTGACCTCGAAAAACCGATCCGCCGCGGCCAGGATGGGGGCAATGCCAATCTTCTGGCTGACCGGAACCAACTCGTTGCGGAGGGCATCGTTGGGGGCGTGCAGGCTCACGGCCGGGTGAGAGGGCACGTGGCGGTCTGCCAGCTTGTAGATGGCCGTTGTGATAGGATCAAAAGGGTTTGCGCCGCTGTGAATACGCTCGTAGATGCTGCCCGGTGTAGTCAAAATTACGGGTATTTTTCCCATCAGCGTAAATACGCTTGATGATAGATATTCCGGTGTATGAATCAGGTCAGCATCGGAGAGTTCGCGCTGAATCACCCGCCACCCACGCCAAATAATCAGCAAATGCCCCAGCAGATTATGATAATTTAATCGCGGCAGTGGGTAAGTGTGCAATGTAGCTCCATTGGGGCCGCTTATGCCGACCGGATATGGGCCGACAATGTGGACTTCTTCCCCTATGTCAACCAGTCCGCGCGCTGTTTCCCAGATTAAATCACTGAGTCCACTGATGCCGGGTTGTTGTTGATCGAAAATATAATCGAATAGTACGATTTTCATGATATTCTCCGATCTATTGCGCCGAGATATGCTTCGCGGGTCGATTCGCCCAATGCGCGTAGGCTGAAGCGCTCTGCATGTGTCAATCCGTATTGGCGCAGACGAGAATGCTCAGTGGAATTGTTCAGCAGATGAATCATGGCTCGTGCGTAGGCTTCT
Source organism: Planctomycetales bacterium (assembly GCA_050486385.1). GTDB lineage: Bacteria > Planctomycetota > Planctomycetia > Pirellulales > Pb10988 > JBJHDE01. The sequence continues at coordinate 8,292 of JBJHDE010000198.1, forward strand.
GTATCGGTAGGGGAGATCAGCAGGCCCGCATTCCCGGTGACTTCAACGAGTGAGGATGATGCAGCCGCGATGACAGGCAGTCCGCAAGCCATAGCCTCGAGAACGGGTAACCCAAAACCTTCATATAACGACGGTATCACGAAGACATCGGCCATATTATAGAATAGAGGCAGGTCATCATCGGGTACATCATCAAGGAACAATACGGCGTTTTCGAGTCCCAGCGCGGTGATGCGTTCGCGCAGACGATTTCGTTCTGCACCGAAATGGGCGCGACCAACTTTGAGCAGCTTCACATTTTTGATTTGTGCATATGCAATGCCGAAAGCATCAATCAATGTGATCAGATTCTTGCGTGGGTCTTCCGAGCCGACGTATAGAATGTATCGCTCACCTTCGTTCAGGCCATAACGTTGACGGAACTCTACAGGCACAGGTATCAATTGGAATTTTTTGTGATCGACCGCTAAATGGGTTACATAAATGCGTTTCGGATCGATACTCAACGCTTCGATCAGGGTTTGCTTCGTGTATTCGGAGATGGCGATAATCGCGTCAGCTCGACG
>JBJHDE010000199.1:0-8840 GCA_050486385.1 Planctomycetales bacterium
CGTTGGATTGAAACCGAACTGTTGGATGTGTTGCAGCACGAAGGCGTGGGTTGTATTGCCTTCAGCCCCCTGGCCCAAGGCATGCTGAGCGACAAGTATCTGGACGGCGTCCCCGAGGCCAGCCGCGCCGCCGATGCCAAGGGGTTCCTGCGACGCAGCTTCTTGACCGAAGAGAACCTGGCCAAGATCCGCTCGCTCCGCGACATCGCCCGCGAGCGCGGTCAGACGCTGGCCCAAATGGCCCTGGCTTGGGTGTTGCGCGACCCCCGCGTGACCTCGGCCCTGATCGGCGCCAGCCGCCCCGAGCAAATCGTCGAGAACGTCCGCGCCTTGGACCAGCCCGACTTTGCCGAGGACGAACTGGCCGCCATCGATCAATGGGCCACCGAGAGCGGCATCAACATCTGGGCCCAATCCAGCGATTCCTGACCGGCGCCGGCCACGACCCGCATCGACGACCCATTTCCATCGGACCTTGCCCAGCCATTTTGGGGACGTAGAGAGAGCGTTCCCCCCGTATATCCAGGAAACTGCACGGATGAGTGTCACGTTTCAGACAGTGTGCCTGCTGATTCTGTCGAACGTGTTTATGACGTTCGCCTGGTACGCCCACCTCCGGGACCTGTCGACCAAACCCTGGATCATTGCCGCCCTGCTGAGTTGGGGCATCGCCCTGTTTGAGTATCTGCTGCAAGACCCGGCCAACCGCATTGGCTACACGCAGTTCTCGCTGGCTCAGCTCAAGATTCTGCAAGAGGTCATCACCCTCAGTGTGTTCGTTCCCTTCGTGGTGCTGTACATGAAGGAGTCGCTACGATTGGATTTTCTGTGGGCCGGCCTCTGCCTGGTCGGGGCCGTGTACTTCGCCTTTCGAGGGGGGATTGGGGCGCACTAATTCCGCCCACTCTTTTGCCGCCCAACGGCAGGTTCGCATTGGCGAAATGCCCCAGCTTCGGCTAGCATCCATCGCGGGCGAACGGAACTCGCCCCAAAGCTCTCCCGCCGGGGGGTGCGATTTGACTCTCCCCAGGGGCTTGGGATGCGCTGGTCGCAGAGTCCGCCAGTGGCGATCGCGGTGCTGGCCGTGCTCGCCGTGGGCCTGCTGCCCATGCTCGTGGGCATGTGGCGGGCCACGCGGCATGACATCGACGACCTGAATCAGTGGCTGCCCGACCGCGCCGCGGCCACCCAGGAGTACCACTGGTTCCTCCAGACCGTGGGCTCCGGCGAACTGGCCGTCATCAGTTGGCCTGGCTGCTCGTGGAACGACCCCCGCGTGACCCTGCTGGCCGAACGCCTGCGAGCCGAGCGGCTGCCGGGCGGTGACTCCGACGAACCGCTGTTCGACGAGGTGCTGGCTGGCAGCGAGGTCATGGCCCTGCTGGCCGAAGCCCCGCTGTTTCTGGATGAGCACGAAGCCACCGAACGCCTGCGAGGCGTGCTGGTGAGCCACGACGGCCGCGCCACGGCGGTGGTGGCCGTGCTGTCACCGCAGGCCGCCATCCACCGAAATTCCACGCTTGAACGGCTACAGCAGGTGACCCACCAAACCACCGGTGTGGCCCGCGACGACCTCCGTCTCGGTGGCCCGGCGGTGACGGCCTGGGCCATTACCCAACAAAGCCAAAAGTGGCTGGGCGGGCTGATTGCCGCCAGCGTGGTGTTGAGCCTGCTGCTGGCCTGGGCGGCACTGGGCAGCTTTCGCCTGGCCGGGCTGGTGTTCACCGGTGCTAGCTATTGCCAAGGCTGGAGCGTGGCCCTGGTGGACTTCACCGGCGGCCAAATGAATGCCGTCTTGGTGATGATGCCTTGCTTGATCCAGGTGCTGGCCATCTCGGCCAGCGTGCATTGGCTGGGCTATTACCGCGAGAGCCTGGCCCGACTTCCCCTGGAACAGGCCCCCGCCGCGATGCTCCGCGCGGGCTGGCAACCGGCCCTGGTGGCCAGTGGCACCACGCTGTTGGGCCTGGGAAGCCTGACTCTCAGCCAAATCGATCTGGTCCGTCAGTTCGGCTTCCACGCCGCCGTGGGCGTGGGCTTTTCCTTCGTGGTATTGGTGCTCTACCTGCCGGCGGTGTTGCGGGTGTTGCCAGCTCCGCCCCGGGGCGCGGTGCCGCCGCTGCGGGTGGCGGGCCAAACTTCGTGTCAGGCGGGCCGTTGGCGCCCGCTGGCCGAATTCGTCTTGCGGCGACATCGGCCGATTGTGCTGAGCATGCTGGCCGGGCTGATCGTCTTTGTCAGCGGATTGGTCTGGCTGCGGCCGCAGGTGCGGGTCGAGACGCTGTTTCCCGCCGACGCCCGGTTGCTCCGCGATCTGGCCTGGCTGGACACCACGATTGGCCCTAGCGTGCCGCTGGAGGTGCTACTGCGTTGCGGGCCCGAGTGCCCACTGGGCGTGGCCGACCGCTTGCTGCTGGTCGAGCGATTGGCCGACGCCCTGGACGAGCTGCCCTTTGTCGGCGGGCGTCTTTCGGCGGCGACATTCGTTCCGCCACGACCCGAAGGACTTGTGGGCCGCAACCTGTGGAATGTTCGTATCGGCCACAAACAGAACGAGTTCCGCGACAGCGGCTTCCTGATTGAAACGCCCGACGAGCAACTCTGGCGGCTGAGTCTCCGCGTGGCCCCACCACCCGACGACGACTACGGCATTTTGCTGGACGAAGTCCAGGCCGTGGTCGAGCCCATTCTGGCCGAGAAGCGGGCGGCGGGCGTGGTCCAACTGCGCGCCACCTACACCGGCATCATTCCGGTCCTGGATCACGCGCAGCACCAATTGCTGTCCGATTTCCTGGAGAGTTTTGCCGTGGGCCTGGGCCTGATTTGCTTGGCGATGATGTTGCTGTTAAGAAACGTCAGCGGCGGAATCCTGGTGATGCTGCCCAACCTGCTGCCCATGGCCGTGGTGTTTGGCAGCCTGGCCTGGCTGGGCCAAGGCGTGGACGTGGCCTCGATGATGACCGCCACCATTGCCCTGGGCATCGCCGTCGACGACAGCGTCCACTATGTGGTCAACTTCCGCCGAGGCCGGGCCCAGGGGCTCTCGACCGACGCTTCGATCCATCGCGCCTACCGGCTGTGCGGCACGGCCATGTTGCAGACGACACTCATCTGCGGGCTGGGAATGGCGGTGTTTTTGGCCAGTCCGTTCCTGCCGACGGCGCGGTTCTCGCTGCTGATGGCCTGGCTGCTGGCCATGGCCCTGGTGGGCGATCTGGTGCTGCTGCCCGCTTTGCTGAAAGGCCCCTGCGGCCGCTTCTTCGCCGCCCCACCGCCATCTTCCGCCGAGCAACTCCGGGCCAGCCAGGCCGCGTGAACGGGTTCACAATCTCAAAGGGATGTGAGTCGCCCCGCGCGTCGGATGTTTCACGTTCCCTGTAAAACATTTCTGAGCGGAACGTGAATTTTATTTCGCGTTCCTCGCAGGGCTCGGTAGCAACCAACAGGCCAGCCAGCCGATCGCGATATTCACGGTCAATGCCGACGGGGCGATCCAATGAAAACTGATGGACACGCCGAACAGGCTCTCGCTGAAGGCCACGCACACGGCGGTCACCAGGCCGGCCAAGGCCCCAACGATCGCCCCGCTGGCATGCGCTCCGGGAACAAACAGCGCGAAAAAGAATAACCCAAAGATCGGCGGCACCAGCAGGTTGGCCGTCCGCTGAATGAGTTCCAGAAAGTTGGTCTCAATCGTGCCGACCACCAGGCTCATGGCCACCACGAACACGCCAATCGCCACGGCCAGCAGCCGCATGGCGATCACCCGTTGCCGCTCGCTGGCAAAGCGGAAGCCCAGACGCTGAAGCCAGTCGCTGGACACGACGGCCGTGATGCTGTTGACGCCCGAATCCAGGCTCGACATCGCCGCCGCGAAGATGGCCGCTACCAACACGCCCGAGATCCCCGCCGGCAGTTGATAGGCGATGAAGTGAGGAAAGGTCAAATCGGCTCCGGCGGCCTGATGCAGGCCGGCGGGCGCGAGTTCGGGATACGTCTCGTAGAAGCCCATCAGCGCCAGGCCCACGATCACCAAAGTGGTCACCACCACGGCGGCCGTCAGCAGGCTGATGGCATAGGCCCGGCGGGCGGCGGCCACATCGCGGGTGGCCATGAACCGCTGGACCGAGGTCTGATCGCCACCGGCGGTACATACGCTCCAGAAGGTCGACCAGATGATGGTGCTCAGCAGCGAGGCCCGCACCGTCGGATCCCAGGCGACAAGCGGTTGCACATCCCAAGTGGCCTGCCAGGTGGTCGGCACCCAACCCAGCCCGCCGAGTTGCCAGGTCACGGTGGCAATCACCAACAGCGCCCCGCCGAGTAACAACACCGATTGCGTGAAGTCGCTGACCACCACCGCGCGGATTCCGCCCAGCGACGTGTAAATAATGGCCACGGTGCCGGTGACCACGACCACGATCGTCAACCACTGGGCTTGCTGGTCCTCGGGTACGCCCATCATGGCCACCAGCGCCTTGCCCGCCACAAACACCAGCACCGACATCCACAGCAACCGCAACAGAATGAACATCAAACTGCCCAACAGCCGCACCGACAGCCCCAGTCGGGCCTCAAGCAGCTCGTAGGCACTGGTCACCCGATGCCGCATGTACACCGGAATCAGCGCGTAAGCCACCACGGCATACGCAAACGGAAAGCCCAGGATCCAGGCCAAGATCAACGGCCCCTTACCAATCGTCTCGCCCGGGACCGACAGGTAGGTGATGGTGCTCAGCAGCGTGGCAAACAGCGATACGCCGATGAGTATCGGGTTCATCGCCGCACCGCCAAGAAAATACTCGGAGGTCGACTCCTGACGTCGGGCGTAGTACCAGCCCAGGCCAATCATCGCCGCCGCGTAAACGGCGACAATCGCCCAATCGATTGCCACCAGCCCACCGCCAGCGGCGGCCAGCGGCTCGACCTCGGCCGCCTCGACCCAGCCGGCCTGACCACCAACCGCGGCGATGGCCAACATGCCCACCGCACCGGGTTTCAGACCACCGGTCCGAGGCCGCCAATTTCTGAAACCGTCTGGCATGTGTGCCGGCCCTCGCCTTGGTTCACCCGACGCACGGGGCCAGGTATACTGCGGAAACTGTGACGCTCGCGATCACGAGCATGGGTAATCCGCCGGCCTCCCAAGATCAAGGTGCCCTCGATGAATTCCCTCCGACCGCTGCTGCTGATGGCCCTGTTTCTGGCCTGTCTCAGTGGAAGTGGCCTGGCCGCCGACGAGCGCCCCAACATCGTGCTCATGATGAGCGACGACCACGGTTGGGACGAAGTCGGCTACTACGATCACCCGCATCTCAAGACGCCGGTGCTGGATGCGATGGCTGCCTCGGGCCTGCGGTTCGATCGCTTCTACGCGGCTCATCCCACCTGTTCGCCGACCCGCGGCAGCGTGATCACCGGACGGCACCCCAATCGCTTTGGCGCGTTCCAGCCCAATTGGAGCCTGCGGCCCGAAGAGATCAGTATCGCCCAAGTCATGCAACGTGCTGGCTACCGCTGCGGGCACTTTGGCAAGTGGCATCTGGGCCCGGTCAAGGCCGATAGTCCCACCAATCCCGGCAAGATGGGTTTTCATGAATGGCTGTCGCACGATAACTTTTTTGAAATCGATCCCAGCCTCTCCCGCAATGGCGGGCCGCCGCAAGTGTTCCGCGGCGAGGGCTCGGAGGTCATCGTCGACGAGGCGATGAAGTTCATTCAACAGGCCGTCCAGCAAGATCAGCCCTTCTTCGTGGTCATTTGGTTCGGCTCGCCCCATGAACCCTATCAGGGCCTGCCCCAGGACCTGGCCCTGTACGACGACCTGCCGGCCGAGTACGCCGAACAGACCGTGGTGCTGACTTCCAACGAGACCGGGCGTCCCATCCGCCGGCCGATTCGTGATGTGCTCCGCGAACGCTACGCCGAGATCACGGCCATGGACCGCGCCATTGGCAAGCTCCGCGACTGGCTGGGCGAACGCGAACTTCGCGACGATACGCTGTTCTGGTACGTCAGCGATAACGGCTCGCCCACCGAGGCCGTGGTCACCACGCCCTTGCGCGGCGAAAAGGCCCTGATGTACGAAGGCGGCATCCGCGTGCCGGGCATCCTCGAGTGGCCCCGCCGCATCACCGAGCCCCGCATCACCAGTGTGAATGCCGTGACCACCGACTTTCTGCCCACGCTGTGCGACCTGCTGGGGATCGATCCCCCCGACCGGCCGCTGGACGGCATCAGCCTCAAGCCGGTGATCCTGGACGAAATGGACAAGCGGCCCGAGCCGATTTTCTTCTGGGCTTACAACACCCGGCGGCTGTTACAAACCAACCCCCGCCCCTACATTGATCTGCCTTTGCAAGAAGGCACCACGCCGCTGGTCAAGCTGATGGACGGTCGCGCCACCCGCGTGTTTCACAACTTCCATCAGCCCGAACTCACCGAGGCCGATTTTGGCGGCGCCCGGGTTGCGCTCGACAATCGTTACAAGCTGCTGTTGGAGGCCGATTCAGGCCGGTCCAACTCGCGGGAGCTGTTCGACCTGGATGCCGATCCCGGCGAGCAGCACAACCTGATTGAAACCCATCCCGAGATCGCCGAACGCCTCGAAAAACAACTCCGCGCCTGGCAGGAGTCGGTGCTGGAAAGCGTCCGCGGGGCCGATTACCCGTGAATCGCAGGCCGGGAGGTCGCGCGAGTGGGGTCGCGGTCGGGACGCACCTCACTCGGCCTTGCGAATCATCAAGCGATAACCAACAACGTGAATGGGAACCGACTGAATTCCAGGCACAAACCGGTGCCGAAAGGCCGACCGGCAGTAATCGGGCGGGCTGAGCCAGGCCCCACCCCGGGCCACACGATACACCCGCGGGCCCCGGGCGTCGGGGTCGAAATGCAGCGGGTCGCGACCACCGGGCAACTCGGCGGTGTAGTGGTCGTGGCACCAATCCCAAAGGTTGCCGTACACATCGTGCAGGCCCCAAGGATTGGGCAGGTACTGGCCCACTTGCGTGATTCGCTCGGCGCCGTCGTCCCAACTCGGATGGGCATAGGGGTGCTGGCCGGCGGCGCTTTCTAACAAGGTGCGATCGGCAAAGTTGGCATGCAGCGGAAGCTGGCTGGCATCGTCGCCGAAATACCACCGCGTCGTGGTGCCGGCCCGGGCGGCGTATTCCCACTGGGCCTCGGTCGGCAGGGCGTATTCCCAATCGGCCGGCAGACCGCCCGAGGCCTGCTTGTCCTTATTTAACGTGCCCAGCACCTTGTCGAAATAATCCTTCATCTCCAGCCCATTCGTCGGCGAGTTCTTATGGCCCGGCGTCGAACGATACGGATAGCGCCCGCTGATCAAGCGGGCCTGCTCGCGGGTGAATTGATACTTGGCGAACCAGAACCCCTGGCTGATTTGCACCTCGACGGGGCCTTCATCGGCATGGCGTAACGGATCGTCTTCGGGGCTGCCCATGGTGAACTTGCCTGGCGGACACCAGCAGAACACCACACCCTGCGGGCTGACCCACTCGTCGCCCACCCGCCGGCCAGGACGAAAGGCGTCGGGCGGGGCAACGGCCTGGCTGGCCGGTTCGGCCCAATGGCTGAGATCCGCCTCGTTCGTTGTGTAGTAACCGGCCGTCGCCCGCAGGGCCTGATCGAGGGATTGCTTGGGATCCTTCAACCGCTCGACCAGCTTGGCGGTGAAGGGGCTCACACCATCGTTTGCGGGTTCGCCGACGGTCTCCAAGGGCTGGCCGTAGGCGATGACCGACGACTCGGGCAAATCGTCCAGCGACTTCAATCCCGCGGTGATCGGTCCATCTTCGTAGGGATAGGGATAACAGCCATCAACGATGACCACATGCGTGGAACTGCCGCCAAACTCGCTGAGATGGGCCAACACGCTCCGCACACCGACCCCCGCTCGCGTAATCTCCCAGGCGTTCTTGCCATTGCCGTTCAACGGAAACAGATAATTGTCCCGGTTACTTTCGCCGCGCTGCCCATACAAGGCATAGCCCGAAAAGTAGACCACCGCCGTCGCGTGCGTGGGAATGGTCTCGGCAAAATCCTTCAAGGCGGATTGCATGGCACCGCCATCCAGGTTCTCGACCACGGTCACCCGGAAGCCGCGCTTCTTCAAGACCTCGGCCATGGCGGCCACGTCCCTTGGGGGCGAAGCCAGCTCGGCCTCGGGGTATTGGCTGTTGCCAATCAGCAGGGCCACGCGGTATTCGGCCACCGCGGGTCTGGCGGTCGCCAGCACCATCAGCGGCAGCAGTCCCCAGACCACCAGCCCCGAGCGGCGGGCGAAGGTCCGCGACGCCAAACTCCCCAGCCAACGGAATTGCATCTTACCGAGCCTCAAGTGCGGGCGCTAACAACAGGTCCATCATGGCATCGGCGGCGGTCCGGGCGATGCGGCGGGTCTGGCGACGATCAAACTCGTCGGCCACTTCATAGGTAATGCCCGGCACACCCCAGTGCCGCGCGAACCAGGCCATTGCCGTGGGACGACCCAAGTTCGCCGAGGGCCCTTCCGGATACTTCACATCGGGATGAGCCTCCCAGATGGCTTCCAGCCAGCTTGGAATAAATCCCCCGGGATCGACATTCACGCTTTTGCCAGGCGTATAGAACACGTTGCGATTCGTCGAGTGAAAGTCGATCCCCAACACGACCTGGCCCCCCGCGGTCTTTCGGTGCCGGTTGATCGCATCGCGGACGGCTCGGGTCTCGGGTTCGGTGAACGGTCCCCAGTCGCGATTCAGATCCTTGCCGCCCATGTTGTGCCGCCAGAAGCCCAGATCGGCACCGTCGGGGTTCACCAAAGGAAACACCAACAC
>JBJHDE010000200.1:0-8814 GCA_050486385.1 Planctomycetales bacterium
CCTGTACTTCGGCACGACCACCGTCACCGACGGCACGCTGCTGGTCAACAACACCAGCGGCTCGGGCACCAGCGACGGCGACGTGGTGGTCGAAGATGGCGGCACCCTGGGCGGCACGGGCACCATCGCCGGCAGTGTGATCGTCGAAGCCGGTGGCAACCTCTCGCCCGGTACCGACGTGCCAGGCACCCTGACCATCGAAGGCGACCTGACCATGCAGGCCGGCAGCGTCTTCACCGCGCAGGTCAACGGAGACGGCTCGGGCGAACACGATCTGGTGGTCGTGCAGGGCACGTTCAGCTTGACGGATGTCGAGCTGGTGCTGACCGGGACGGGCGGCCCCACCGATCCGGGAACCGAGATCATCCTGATCACCCAATCCGGAACCTCGCCGGCGGGAAGCTTCAGCAACCTGCCTGCCAACAATGCCATTGATGCCGGGGATTACCGCTACCACGTGCATTACGATGCCGGCGGTGGTGGCGATGTCTCGCTGGTTCGCAACTTGCCGCCGGTGGCGGTTGATCACGACAGTTTCGAGGGCGACGAGGACGACGGGCCTGTTGTTGGCAGCGTGCTGACCGGGGCGACCGATCCCAACAACGATGCGGTTGTTGGTGCCAGTCTGGTGGTGGGTACCGAGCCTGACAGCCTGACCGAAGGCACGCTGATCTTCAACGCCGACGGCACGTTTTCGTTCAACCCGGTGCAGGACTTCAATGGGGTGGTCACCTTCCAGTACCGCGTCAGCGACGGCGACCTGGAGAGCGATCCGGCGACGGTGACCATCACGATCCACCCGGTCAACGATGCCCCGGTGCTGACGCCCGCGGGTCCCACGCTGACGACGATTGGCGAGAACGACATCAACAACCCTGGCAACACGGTGGGCGAGATCATCGCTGGCACGGTGACCGATGTCGACGACGACCCGCTGTTTGGCATTGCGATCCTCGATCACGGCACGACGTCGGGCTTTGGCACCTGGCAGTATTCGACCGACGACGGCGCGAGCTGGAACGACATCCCCGCGGTCAGCGAGACGGCCGCCCTGCTGCTCCGCGAAGAAGACCGCGTGCGGTTCGTGCCTGACGGCGAGAATGCCGCTACGGGCTTCATCACCTACCGTGCTTGGGACCAGACCGAGCCCACCGACGGCCAGCAGGGCAACCTGTGGGACACCAGCGACAACGGCGGCGAGACGCCGTTTAGCATTGCCACCGACACGGCCACCATCAACGTGACCGATGTCAACGACGCCCCGGTGCTGACGCCGATCAATCCCGAGTTGACCATCATCACCGAGGACGATGTCAACAACACCGGCGACCTGGTCGGCGACCTGATTGCCGGATCGATCAGCGACCCCGATGCTGGTGCGGTCGAGGGTATCGCCATCGTCGAGACCTTCGTCGCTCAGAGCGAGGGACGTTGGCAGTTCTCGATTGATGGCGGCGCGACCTGGCTGGATATCGGCAGCGTCAGCGAGACCGAGGCCCTGCTGCTTCGCGATACCGATCGCGTGCGGTTCCTGCCCGACGCGATGAACGGCACCACGGCCACGTTCACTTACCGTGCGTGGGATCAAACCGGTACAACCGCCGGCCAGCAGGGCACCAAGATGGATGCCAGCACCACCGGCGGCGAGACGCCGTTCAGCATGGCGACCGATACGGCCAGCATCGTAGTGACCGACGTCAACGATGCCCCCACCGACCTGGTCCTCTGGACCGATCGCTTTGTCTACGAGGTCGGCGGCACCGTACTGTTGAGCGCGGCCTTCAGCGATGTGGACTTCGTCGGCGATTATGTGGCGATCATCAACTGGGGCGATGGTTCAGCTAACACCGTGCTGGCCCTGGGCAATGATCGTGGCTTCGAGGACGTGGCCCATGCCTTCACCAACCAGATGGGCACGTTCACGATTACGGTCACCATCGACGACGACGGCCTGCTGCTGACCGGATCCATCCAGGTGATTTTGGGGGCCGGTCTGGGTGACGATATCTTTGTGGATGGCAAGACCGCTCTGTACATCGCCGGCAATCCCACCGAGGGCGATCAGATCACCGTGCAGCAAATGGCCGACGGCAGCCTGCGGGTCTATCAGGGCTCGGTGGTTGGCGGCACGCTACGGACGCTGGGGACCTTTACGCCCGACGAGCGGGTATTCATCTTCGGTGGCAGCGGCAACGACACGATCAACGTCAGCACCATCACCTACGATGCGATCATCCTGGCTGGCGACGGTAACAACCGCGTCACCGGCGGGCATGGCAACGACCTGATCGTCGGCGGTGAAGGCAACGATATTCTCTCGGGTGGTCCCAACGGCAACGACATCCTCATCGGGGGTGGCGGCCGCGACGTGCTGGTCGACTCCAGTGGGGCCTCGCCTTACAACAACACCGACAACGATCTGATCATCGCCGGACGCTACCTGCATGCCGACGACATGGACATGCTCCGCGACATCTACCGCACTTGGACCAACCAGGATCAATCGCCCAGCTTGGCGACCATCCAGCAGCGGCACGAGGCGCTCCGCAACGGTGGAGGAATCGCTTTGCTGAATGGCGACACCAACTTCGACGATGGCTCGCCCGACACGATTCACGTGAATCGTGGCACCCACAACGTCGTATGGCGGGGCGAGGGCGATCAGGTCAACAACCGGGTCGGCGGCACGCAGTTCTTCCAAGAAAGCATCTACGTGCCCGATCTGTCGGGCATTCCCACCATGCTGACCGCCAGAGTCCAGGGATCGGCCGAGTTGCAGGTCATCCATCGCGAGACCGGACAGGTGCTGCACAGCTTCAATCCGCTGCCAGGGGTCTCGGGCGTGTCGATCGCCGTGGGCGACATGACTGGCGATGGCATCGACGATTACATCATCGGTGCCGGAGCGGGTGGCCCGCCGTTGGTGGTGATCATCAGCGGGGCCACCTTCCAGGAGGTTCATCGCTTCTTGGCCTATGCCGAAGGCTTCCACGGCGGCGTGTACGTGGCCGTGGGCGATGTCAACAACGATGGCCAACTGGATATCATCACCGGGGCCGGCGCCGGCGGCGGCCCGCATGTGAAGGTGTTCGACGGCCAGACCGGGGCCACCATTCAAAGCTTCTTCGCCTACAATCCCAACTTCCGTGGTGGGGTGCGGGTGGCCGCCGGCGATGTCAACGCCGACGGTTTTGCCGACATCATCACGGCGGCCGGACCCGGCGGTGGCCCGCATGTGCGGGTGTTTAGCGGCCAGACCGGAGCGAGCCTGCACAGCTTCTTTGCTTACGGTGCGGGCTTCGCCGGCGGCGTATATGTCGCGGCAGGCGACCTCAATGGCGATGGCCATGCCGACATCATCACCGGGGCTGGGGCGGGCGGCGGTCCGCACGTGCGGGCCTTCAGCGGCGACACCGGGGCGGTTCTGCACAGCTTCTTTGCCTACACGCCCGCCTTTGCAGGCGGCGTCCATGTGGCCGTGGGCGATGTCAATGGCGATGGCACGCTGGATATCGTCACCGGGGCCGGACCCGGCGGCGGCCCCCACGTCCGCGCTTTCGATGGTCTGACCGGCGCTCCGGTGGCGGGCTACTTCGCCTATGCGGGCAACACGTCCTCGGGCGTTCAATTGGCTCTCAATCCCCTGGTCGGATTGCCGCTTCGTGCTGCTGGCGGCGTGGGCCCGGGTGGCGGCACCCAGTTGACCCAGATCATGGTCGACGCCGCGGTGGGCCATGCCACCAGTCTGTGGGCCTCGGCCGGATTGGGCAGCGAGCAACTCGCCCTGCTGAGCCGCATTCAGGTGGGCATCGTCAACTTGCCGGGCGACTTGCTGGGCCTGGCCCAGAGCGACCGGATCCTGCTGGATGCCGGAGCCGCCGGCTACGGCTGGTCGTATAGCACCGACCAGGGCGACCCGGTCGATGGCATCGATCTGGTCACCGTCATCGGCCACGAAATGGGCCACATCCTGGGCCTGGCCGACCTGTCCGGCGACGGCGACGACCTGATGCACGACCGCCTGGCACAGGGCGTCCGCAAGTGGGACTGGGCCGCGGCGGTCGATCGGCTCAAGAGCAAGAGCGGCTCTTGATTCGACCAGGCCACGCCCAGCCGGTACCCATGACCTTTGGGGGGAGCCGGCGGTGCGGATTTCCGCACTGCCGGTTCGCCGCGCGGTGGCTACACGAACCACGGCCCATCGACTAGACTCAAGAGTCAGACGGGCCGGCGCGGAGTCGCCCCGCTTGTGCCTCTGGCCAGACAAACCCCATGCTCGCTCGACTGGCGTGGCGAGGACTCACCGAGTTGAGTCCCCGCGTGCTCTACAAAGCCGCCTACCTGTATGCCTGGAAAGGCATGCGGGCGGTGTCGGCCTACAAGAAGCGGCTCAAGAAGGGCGAACTCTACCCGCCGTTTATGTTTGTCGCCTTGACGAACACCTGCAACCTGCGTTGCCACGGCTGCTGGGTCGAGAAAGAAGGCCGCGCGCGTCACTTGCCGGCCGAGGACCTGGACGCCCTGATCGAAAGCGGCAAGCGTCAGAAGGCCCACTACTACACGCTGCTGGGTGGCGAACCGTTGATGTACCCCGGCGTGTGGGACGTGTTCCGACGGCACAGCGATTGTTATTTCCAGGTCATCACCAACGGCATGATGTTCACCGAAAAGAACGTCAAGCGGTTGCAGTCGTTGGGCAATGTCACGCCGCTGATCAGCCTGGATGGCTTTCAAGAACAAAACGACCTGCGGCGGGGCGAGGGCGTGTGGGACAAGGTCGATGCCGGCCTCGATTTGCTGAAGAAACATCGCATCTTTTTTGGCATCGCCACCACGGCCACCGGCAAGAACCTGGACGAAGTGTTCAGCGATCAGTTCTTGGAACACTTCATTCGCAAGGGTGCGATGTACCTGTGGTACTATATCTATCGCCCCGTGGGTGAGGATCCGCACACCGAATACTGCATGACCGAAGAGCAAATCGTCGAGTCGCGGCGACGGATGCTCAAGCTGCGTCGCAAGCACCCGATTCTGATTATCGACACCTACTGGACCGCCGAAGGCGAAGCCTTCTGTCCGGCTGCGGTCGGTTTGGGATTTCATGTCGGCCCCGAGGGCTCGATTGAAATCTGCCCGCCGTTGTCCTTTGCGACGGACTTGATTCGCGATAACGATGGCGATGTGGCCAAGACGCTCCGCGAGAGCGAGTACCTCAACGGATTTCACAAGTTCGTGACCGACCGCACCAAGGGTTGCGTGATTCTTGAGAATCCCCAGGAGTTGGTCGATTACATCCGCGGCCACGGGGCCAAGGATTACAGCACCCGCGACGCCCTGGCCGAAATTGCCTCGGGCACCTCGCGGCACAGTCACCATTTGCCCGGGCGTGAAATCCCCGAGGACTACTGGTTCTATCGCTTTTTGAAAAAGCAGGTCTTCTTTGGTATGGGTGCGATGGGGTGAACGCCTGAGGTTTTGCGAGGCCCGCGCCTCGTGGTTCTCTCAGCATCTCGGCGGCACGATACGAGTCCATTTTTCGAGGCAGCAACGCCACTATGCGATGCTACGAACTGACCGAGCTGGACGGCCCGCAATCGCTGCACCTGGTCGAGCGTCCCGAGGAATCGCCGGGGCCGCGGCAAGTTAAGATTCGCGTGCATGCGGCCAGCCTGAACTATCGCGACCTGATGATCGCCAATGGGCGCTACAACCCGCGGCAATGGTTGCCGCTGGTGCCGCTGAGTGACGCCGCCGGCGAGATCCTGGCCGTGGGGGCCGAGGTCGAACGCTGGCACCCCGGCGACCGGGTGGCCACCTGCTTCTTTGCGAATTGGGACGCGGGGCCGTTGACCCGCACGGCCCAGAAGTCGGCTCGCGGGGGAGGCATCGATGGCGTGCTCTCGCAAGAGATCGTGGTCGACGCCGATGGTCTGGTTGCGGTTCCGCCATCCCTGTCTTGGGAAGAGGCCGCCACGCTGCCCTGCGCCGCGGTCACCGCCTGGCATGCCGTCATCGAAGTGGCAGCGGTTCAGCCCGGGCAAACCGTTTTGCTGTTGGGAACCGGCGGCGTCTCGCTGTTTGCTTTGCAGTTTGCCAAGCTGGCCGGCGCGCGGACGATCATCACTTCAAGCAGCGACAGTAAGCTCCAGCGCGCCCAGCAGATGGGAGCCGATCACGGCATCAACTATCGTGAACAATCGGCCTGGGACGAGGAAGTCCTCAAGCTGACCCAAGGGCAAGGCGTCGATGTCGTGGTCGAGGTGGGCGGGCCCGGTACGCTGCCCAGATCCATGAACTGTTGCAAGGCCGGGGGAACGATCGCCCTGATTGGCGTGCTCAGCGAACCCGCCGGCCAGGTCAATCCGTTGCCTTTGCTGATGAACGCCATACGATTGCAGGGGATCTTCGTCGGACATCGTGTAATGTTTGAACGCATGATCCGAGCCATTGCCGTCCATGAACTCCATCCGATGGTGGATCGCGTTTTCGCCTTCGACGAGGCCCCCGAGGCGTATCGCTGGATGGCCGATGGCTCGCACTTCGGCAAGCTCGTGATTGCGGTATCGTAGGAATCACTCCTACCCGCACGGTGTCGGCCAAGGTCGGGTTCCAGCGACAAGTGAGACTCCTTTTCAAGGACGCCAGGCACCATGAGGCAACACAACCTCCCCCTACCAATCGCCCGGCTTGCGGTGCTGGGGCTGGCGGTGCTGCTGCTGACACCGTGGGACCTGGACGCCCAGATCTTTCCCGGTCGGCCAAGGGTGTTTGGTGAAGGCGGCGCCTTGGACCGGCTCCGCGAACAGCGGCAGCAACGCCGCGAGGATCGGTCGGTCCAGGCCGCCGAGCGGCTGCAACGCCAGGTGCAAGGGATTCTCGACGACTTCCAGGCCGGTCGCACGAGTCGGCAACAGGCCCTGCAGATCCTGGGTCGCTTGCGGCAGACCGGCGACGCGATCGACGCCGACATGCAGGGGGCCATCGACGCCCTGATCGATCAACTCGCGATGCTCGATGATCCCGAGCCTCCGCCCGAGGCCCAGCCTTCAAACGGGGCACCGTCTCTGGCCGGGGCACCGAGGCCGGATGCCGCCCCCGTGGAAAGTCCGTCGGGGGCGCTGTTTGGCCCGCCGAGAACCGACGCCCGGGGAATGCCGATCTACCCCGACACGCCGATCTACTACGGTCGGCGACCACAGCCCATGGCCGATGAGCCTGCCGAGGACGTCGAGCCGGTCGAGTCCGAAACCACGGATCCTCCCCAGCCACTGGAGCCTGCTCGCCCCTCGATCGAGCGTCCAGATCGGCCTGAGGGTCCGGCCTTGCGTCCCGGACTTCCCCAGGAATCGGCCCGAACGGAGCCTGCGCGGCCCGAGCCCCAACCGGAACCCGAGCCTCAACCAGTTCGGCGCCCGCGTCCGGAGCCGGGGACCGATGGCGAGGCTCCGATCATCCCGCCCGGCGAGATTCCCCGGTTTCCCGAAGCTTGATCGGGACCTCACTGAACGAATGTTTCACGTGAAACAATTCTCGGGCGAGCGGCTGCCGGCGCCCCGGATCCGATGACTGGACAAATGTTTCACGTGAAACAATTCGGCTTGGCCGCGAGATTCCACCGGTGTGCTGGCTGACCTGAATGGGCGTAAGCCGTTGGTGAGTCTTGGGTTATCGAAACGCTTCGGCAAGCCAAAACCCCAGGCGATGTCGGCTACGGCCTCTCGGGGAGTTCGCGGCGGATTGCTCAATCGACCTGAAAGACTGGGTCCAAAACCCCTCATCGGAACACTATGAATCGCCCAGCTCGGCCAAGGCGGCGAGCGTGCGATCGACCTCGTCCAGGGTGTTGTAGTGGACCAATCCCAGGCGGGTCATCCCGTCGGGTTCCAGCCCCAGCCGTTCGGTGACGGGCAGCGCGTAGTAATTGCCGTGCCAGGCAAAAATGCCCCGCGAGGCCAAGTGCCGGGCGACTTCACGAGACGGGTGGCCCGGGTGGGTGATGGCCACGGTCGGGCATCGCTGGTCGAGCCGGTTCAGGTCGGTGATGCCCCACACCCGAAAAGCCGGCAGGCAGGCCAAGCCTTCAAGCAGTCGTTTGTTGAGAAGTGTCTCGTGGTGCGTGATCGCCCGGAACGACTCGGCCAGGGCGGTGCGGCGATCGATCGAAGCCTGACCGCTGACGGCTCGTCCCAGGTCGGCCAGATAGTCGATGGCCGCGGCGGTACCCACGATGGCCTCGTGGCTTTGGGTGCCGGTCATCCATCGCCCGGGCAATGTGTTGGGTGCCGGTCGCAATTTGTCGAAGTCGAGCCGTTCCAGGTGCTCGCGGCGACCGTACAGCAGACCCAGATGCGGCCCGAAGAATTTGTAGGCCGAGCACGCCAGGAAGTCGCAGCCCCACGCCCGCACATCAATCAGGCCATGCGGGGCGAAATGGACGGCATCCAAAAACACCAGGGCACCCGTCGCTTGGGCTCGGGCGGTGATGTCGGCCACGGGGTTGATCGTGCCGACGGCGTTGGAGGCGCATCCCACGGCCAGCAGACGAGTCCGCGGAGTGAGCAACTCGTCCAGCGTGTCGATTGCCAGCGTGCAGTCTTCGGGGTCGATGTCCAGATAGCGAACCGTCGCGCCGGCCCGCTCGGCGGCGATTCGCCAGGGCGTGAAATTGGCGTCGTGTTCCAGCCGCGACAGGATGATCTCGCCGCCTCCCGGCTCCGGTACAGGGAATGCACCACGAACCGTTCGTTGCCGTGGTTGACTCCGAGCGGCTCGGCGCAGGCGCGGTAGTACTCGCGGCACCGAGTGATCCAGCGC
>JBJHDE010000201.1:0-8803 GCA_050486385.1 Planctomycetales bacterium
GTGGAGGCCGCGGCGGTCGAGGTGGCGGTGGTGGCAGCGACGATCAACGCACCAAGATGTCCATCGGTGTGGATGAGCGGACCAATTCGTTGGTGATTGTCTCGCCCGAGGACCTGTTCCAAGAGGTCTCGCAACTGGTCGAGACGCTGGATACCGCCCCAGTCAATAATGACGAGGTCATGGAGGTCGTGGCCCTCAAGCGGACCAATGCCGCCGCCGTGCAACAGGCCCTGGTGGCCATTGTCGGTCCCCAAGTCCAGTCGCGCACAACCCCCTCGCCCACCGGTGAGTCCTCCTCCGGCGAGTCGCGGAGGTCGACGCCGGATCAGGCCGCGCAGTTCCGTCAGCAAGCCGACTTCTTCAACAACCTGCGGCGCACGATCGATACCCAAGGCGGCGGTCGAGGCGGTCCTCCAGCCAGTGTTCGGGGCGGTCCTCCAACCGGCGGTGGTGGTCGGGGTGGCCGCGGGGGTCGCTGAGCGGACAACAAGTCATTCTCCGTTTGCCCTTGGCTCATCCTTGGTATTGACGCCCCGCCGCTGGGCGGAAACACTATCGCTCGCTCAGGGAGTGGCCCTGAGCGTTGAGGCGCCCCATCCGATGGCCCCAGGGCCATCGGACCGGTTCCAAGTGGGTGAATCCCCTGTGATTTGCCCCTGGCCGACCCTGGTCCACTCGCTCGGATCAGCCCCCGGGGACGCCTCGCCTCAATCCCGATCTCCTTCGCATGGATTGCCGCATGGGTCCGACCCTCAAGACCCGGAAAGAAACCATCGAATACGACGCTGGTTTCTTGAACGATTGGAACCGGTTTTGTGAAAGCAAAGGGTTCTCAAAACGCCAGGCCGCTCACGCCGCCCGCATCGCCTTTATGAAGATGCTGGACGCCACGCAGCGAGAAAACATCATGGGCGAGGCCATGCCCTATGTGCTGGGCTCGCGGAAACGCGGTGAAAGCACGCATGCCGACGACACGCTGGTCGGCAGCTTCAATCACGATTGAGCCTGCCCACGACGGACCTCGGCAGGGGTGCTTGCCATGCGGGTCGCTCGGGGCGTACCATCGGGCCGTCGCGCTGACTTGCGGTGCGACGATCCTCGGAGTGTGGAGCCTTCCTGTGGTGCGAACCTGTGGAGTGTTGTTGTTGGGCCTGTTGGCTTGGGGTGGCTGGTCGTCGGATGCCACGGCCGACGATCCCGGGCCCCGTACGCCCGCGGCGCTGAGCCGCGAACTACTCGCCGTCTACGGCGACCGGCTGGAGAGCATGAGCTATCTGCCGGCCATGGCGGTCTACGCCCGACTCCGCTTCGGCACGATGACTGACGACCCCGACGCGGTGGCCACGGTCGAGCGATTGCTCTCCGCCGAGCGGCCCGCGCCCCGCGGCGATGGCGAGTTCGCTGGGCACTTGGTCTTCGCTGGTTGGGCCGACACCGCCACCGGCGACGCCCGGGAAGCCGCCATCGCCACGGTTCGCCAAGCCGCCGATCGGCTGTTCACCGACAGCGATCCGCCCCAGGTGCGGCTGCCCAACGAACGCGTGATGAGCGATGCCGTCTACATGCGGGCCCCGCTGATGTGCGAGGCCGGGCGGTTGACCGGCCAGCCGCACTACTTCGACGGTGCCGTGGCCTTCCTCAAAGAGATGGTCAAGCTGCGGGTCCGCGACGATGGCATCTACCGTCACGGCCACCTGTGCGATGCCGCTTGGGGGCGGGGCAATGGCTTTCCCGCCTTGGGCATGGCCTGGTGCCTGGAGTGCCTGCCCGCCGATCATCCCGGTCGACCGTGGGTGTTGGAACAGTTTCAAAAGCACCTGACGGCCCTGTTACCCCATCAGGATGACGAGGGGATGTGGCACCAGGTGATCGATGAGCCCGAGAGCTATGCCGAGTTCAGTTGCACGGCCATGATCGGGACCGCCATGCAGCGGGGCATCCGCCGCGGCTGGCTGGACGCCGACACCTTTCAAGAGCCCCTGGAGCGGGCGTGGCGAGGCATCAACGCCCGGGTCAAGCCCGACGGCCACCTGATCGACGTGTGCGAAGGCACCGGCACCCAGCGAACACTGGACGATTATCTGAAACGTCGGGCGATTCGTGGTCGCGACGCCCGCGGGGGAGCCATGGCCTTGCTATTTGCCACCGAACGGCTCTCCGCCGAACAACAAGCCGCGGCTGCGCCGTGAGAAACCGCACCGGCGGTGGGAACTTTCCGCGAGCCTTCCGCGTCGGAGACTGCGGACGGGGCCCCCGTGGGTGGGGCGCCGACGTTTCCTCTCCCGCCGGACGCCTAGTCATGCTTGCCCAACGTCTTGCCGGCCTGAGTCTCGTATTCCTGTGGCTGGCGACCCTCGGGATGGCCGTCGGTGAAGCGGCCATCGTCCGTTGTATCGCACCTTACCCGCGGCAGCCGGTGCGGGTGGCGGTCTCGAACATCTCTGTCGAGGTCAACGGCCAGGTGGCCCAGTGGCAGCAGTCGCTGGAGTTTCACAATCCCAACGAACAGGCCATCGTCGGGGCCAAGGCCTACCTGGACATCGAAAGCGGGGCCCAGGTCGACGATATGAGCGTCGCGGTGGGCGGCAAGCCCATGCGGGCCGAGATCCTGGATGCCGAACGGGCCAAGCAGGTGTTTCAGGAGCTGGTCAAAGAAGGCGGCTCGCCCGCCGTGCTGGGCTACTACGGCTATCAACTCATCGAGGCCGAGATCCCCCGCATTCCCGCTGGAGGCCGGGCGACCATGCAGGTCCGCTTCTCGACGGTGCTCAAGAAGCAGGGCGATCTGCTACGGCTGGAATGTCTCAATCTTAAGGGAGCCGCCCAGCCGCTGGATTCGGCCGAGTTGAACGTCACGTTGCGGGGCGATGTGCCGGTGGTGAATGTCTATTCGCCCACGCACCCGATTGTGGTCGATACCTCGGCCGAGGATCACGTCGCGGCCACCTGGAGCGCCAAGGATTACGAGCCCGACCGCCCGTTTGTGCTGTACTATCAGCTTGCCGAAACCCCCTTGGCCGCCAGTCTGTTGACCCACCGCGAACTGGACGACGAGGGCACCTTCCTGCTGCTGCTGAGTCCCACCGGCGGCCCCGATGGCTTTGGCCCCGACGACGTGTTGCCCAAGGATGTGGTGTTCTGCGTCGATACCAGCGGGTCCATGATTCAAGACGGCAAGATCGATCAGGCCAAGGCGGCCCTGGTCCACTGCCTCGAACAGCTTCGCCCCGGCGACCGCTTCAATATTGTCGACTTCAGCACCAGCGTGCGGGCGTTCTCCAAGGAACCGCTGATCGAAGCCAACGACGAGTCGATCGCCCAGGCCGTGGCCTACGCCCAGGCCCTGTCGGCCCGCGGGGGCACGGCCATTCAAGAGGCGTTGGAACAATCGCTGGCCAAGCTGGCTCAGGTGGCCGAACCGGCCGATTCCAGCGGCCGCGTCCGCATGATTCTGTTTGCCACCGACGGCCAGCCGACCATCGGCATTCGCGATCCCGAGATCATCCTGCGTCGGGTGGCCGAACGGAATGTCCACGACACCCGGCTGTTCGTGTTCGGCGAAGGCTACGATGTGAACACCAAGCTGCTGGATCAACTGGCGGCCAACAACCAGGGCGATGCCGATTACATTCTTCCCGAAGAAGACATTGGCCCGCGGATTGGCGGTTTCTTTGGCCGCGTGGGTTCGCCCTTGGTCACGGATTTACAACTGGAGTTTGAAGGCGTCGAGGTTGAAGAAGTCCACCCCCGGCGGCTGGGCGATCTGTATCGCGGCGAGCAACTGGTGATACTTGGCCGCTACGATGGCAGTGGGCCGGCGCAACTCAAACTCACCGGCCGCAGCGGTGCCACCACCCGCACGGCGACCTTCGCCTTGGAGTTTCCCGAGGTCAGCGAAGACGAGAGCCACGCCTTCGTGCCCCGGCTGTGGGCCGGCCGGCGGGTGGGCGATTTGATTCATGAACTCCGCGTGGGCGGCAACCAGGACGACGAGCTGATCGAGGAGGTCACCTACCTGGCCAAACGCTATGGCATTGTCACCCCCTACACGAGCTTTCTGCTGGCCGATGACCTGATCGATCACAAGATCCCGCCCGACGCCGACGTGCCCATGCCGCGGCCTCGACCGCTGCCTGAACCGATGGGCCGTTTGCGCGAACGGATTGAAGCCGAGAACCACGCGCCTCGTGCTCCTGAAGAGAAAGCCGAACGGGTCCGCGCAGCGGCCGACCTCGCCGAAACCCGTCGCGAGACCGCCGGCCAAGGCGGCGCGGCGGCACTGGATCGCCAGGCGGCGCGGGCGTTGCGAGGCCTGCGGGACTTCCGCGGTGACCCACGCAATGGCAGTGAACCCGTCAACGCCCAGGATGTGCCCTTGCGTTACGTCGGCACCCAGGCGTTTTATCAACAAGGCAGCCTGTGGGTCGACAACCGTCGTGGCGACGTGCCGGCGGCAGAGGATGCGGCCGTTGAAAACGTGGACATCGGCAGCCCGCGGTACTTCGAGTTGCTCAACGCCCACCCACGGTTGGCTTCGGCCTTTGCCCTGGGCGAAGTCCTGCTGCCGGTCGAGGGCCGCTGGGTCCGTTTGCAACGCGCCCGCTGACTTTGTTTGTTGAACCCACCACGAACACGCCCGCTTACGGCTGGACAGGCCGCCAGGGCGACGAGTTGTGTTCGCGGTGCCACAAAGAAAATCATTGTATTGCGACTTTCCAAACGTGTTCCCCGATCCCCGAAGAATTCCCATGCGACGACTTTCTTGGTTTCTGACTTGCACGGCGGCACTGAGTGTGTTGCTGGCTGGCGCGCCGACGCCGGCCGCCGCTCAAGATGACGAGGCTGCCGAGGCCCTGCGACTGCGGCGGGTGATCATGTTCACTGCCGGCGTGGCCTTTTACGAACACCGTGGCGAGGTCGATGGCGATGCCAAGGTCAACCTCCGCTTCCGCACCGAAAACATCAACGACTTGCTTAAGAGCATGGTCGTGCAAGACACCGGCGGCGGTCGGGTCAGCACGGCGACCTATCCCTCGCGTGAACCCATCGAGCGCTTGCTGGGGACTTTTGCGATTGACCTGAACAACAATCCGACGCTGGGGGCCATTCTCAATCAGGTGCGTGGCGAACGCATCGAGCTGGAATCCCCGACCAAGCTTTCGGGCCTGATCCTGGGCGTGGAAACGAAGAAGCGCATCGTCGACGACGAGACGATCGAACGCGAATATCTGAACCTGCTGACCGACGAAGGGCTCCGCAGCGTGCCCCTGGATAATGTCAATCGCATCAAGCTGCTGGATGACAACCTCAACCGCGAACTGTTGCAGGCCCTCAGCGTGTTGGCCACTCAGCACTCGACCGACAAGAAGACGGTGACGCTCAACTTCACCGGCGATGGCCAACGCGATGTGCGGATTGGCTACATCCAAGAGTCGCCGATCTGGAAGACCACCTACCGCCTGGTGCTGGGCGAAGGCGACGGCCCGCTGCTGCAAGGCTGGGCGATTGTCGAGAACACCACCGAGGACGACTGGCAGGACGTGCAGCTCACGCTGGTCAGTGGTCGGCCGATCTCGTTTCGCATGGATCTCTACGAACCGCTGTTCATGCCGCGTCCCCTGGTCGAGCCTGAACTGTACGCCTCGCTGAGGCCGCAGACCTATGGAACCGACTTGCTACCCCAAGCGGACCGCGAGGCCGAGATGGCCCGTCAGCAGAATCGCCGTGAAGCGTTTGAAGGCCGAGCCCGCGCGGCGGCCCCTCCCGGTGCCCCTCGGTCGGGGCTGGCCGCGGATGCCGCCAAGGCGTTTGCCGAAGAGAAAATGGACCTGGCCGGCGGCGTGCAATCCATGGCCCAGGCCGGCGAGGTGGGCAACCTGTTTCAGTACGTGATCGAGACCCCCGTCAAGCTGCCGCGGCGGCAGAGCGCGTTGATTCCGATCGTCAACGAGGCGATCGAGGCCGAGAAGGTCAGCATTTTCAATGCGAATGTCCAAGAGAAGCACCCGCTGCGGGGTTTGAAACTGGTCAACTCGACCGGCACGCACCTCATGCAGGGACCGATCACGGTCTTTGATGATGGCTCCTACGCCGGCGACGCCCGGATTCTGGACCTACCGCCCACCGGCGAGCGGCTGCTGAGCTATGCGATGAACCTGGATGTCGAGGTCGCCCGGCAGACTCAGCCCGCTCCGGACCGCATCACCACGATTCGCATTGTCCGCGGCACCTTGCATGTGACCCGCAAGAACGAGCAGACCACGCGGTACACGATCAAGAACAGCGGCAAGAACAACGAGCGGCTGCTGATCGAGCACCCGTTTGCCAACAACTGGGAACTTAAGCAGCCCACCGAACCGGCCGAGAAGACCCGCGACCTGTACCGCTTTGATGTTGAAGTCGAGGCCGCCGCCAGCGAGGACCTGGCCGTGGTCGAAGAGCGGACCTTGGTCAGTACCCTGGCCCTGACGAATCTGGACGACAACACGATCGTGATGTACAGTTCGCGGCCCCAGGCCTCACCCGAACTCAAAGCCGCCCTGCAGGAGGTCGTGCGTCGCAAGACCGAGATCGCCAAGAAGGTCAACGAGCGGCAAGTTCACGAGCAGGCCATTCGGGCCATCGAGCAGGAGCAGGGCCGCATCCGCGAGAACATGACCCGCATTCCCCGCGAGAGCGACCTCTACACCCGCTACATCACGAAGTTCACCGAGCAGGAGGACGAGATCGAGCAGGCTCGGGCGGCCATTCGCGAACTGCAGGCCCAGGAGCAAGCCATGCGGCAGGAACTCAACCAGTTCTTGCAGGACCTCAGCGTCGATTGAACCCGCCGCCTGCGTAGCAATCTGGTGCATGCGCCACCACCCCCGCCGCCCCCATTCGCTCAGCCGATGGGGACCGGCGGGGGTTGGTCCTTTCCTGGGCCGTGCCACTGGGGCAGACTTTTGCAAATCCCCCAACAGACCTGTGTGCCAGAAAGCCGACGTTGCCGATTCCGGACCCGACCTCTACAAAGCCCCGATTAGCTCAGCCGACCGGTGCCAACGGGGCATGTGGTTCGGCCGCGGGCGGAAAAGGTGTCGGGGGAGTGGCACACCATGGCCAAGCGGGTCGTGATCATCGGAGCCGGGCCGGGCGGATTGGCCGCCGCCATGATTTTGGCTCGGGCCGGAGTCGAAGTCACGCTGCTGGAACGCAACCCCTTCGTGGGCGGTCGCACCAGCACGCACGAAGCCGAAGGCTTTCGGTTTGACGTCGGCCCCACCTTCTTTCTTTACCCGCAGATCCTGGCCGAAATCTTCACCGCCTGCGGGTTCGACTTGTGGCGCGACGTGCCCATGACCCGGCTCGATCCGCAGTACGACCTGGTGTTTGGGTCGGGCGGGGTGATTCACGCCACGCCGGATGTGGCCCGCTTGCAGGCCGAAGTCGCCCGGATTGCCCCGGCCGACGCCGAGCAGATTCCGCGGTTTCTGGCCGAGAACCGCGAGAAGCTGGACCGCTTCCGGCCGATTTTGCAGAACCCGTTCGAGAGCTTCCGCGATCTGCTGACGCCCAGCATGTTGAAAATGCTGCCGCTGGTCCGCCCCTGGCGGAGCCTGGACAGCGAATTGGGTCGCTATTTCCGCGATCCGCGGATCCGGCTGGCGTTCTCGTTCCAATCGAAATACCTGGGCATGTCGCCGTTTCAGTGCCCCAGCCTGTTTTCGATTCTGTCGTTCTTGGAATACGAGTACGGCGTGTTTCATCCCCGCGGCGGTTGTGGGGCGGTGAGTCGCGGCATGGCCCGCTGCGCGCGACAGCTCGGAGCCGAAATCCGCCTGGACGAGCCCGTCCGCGAGCTGCTGTTTGAAGGCCGCCGCGCTGTCGGTGTCCGCACCGACCAAGGCGTGTACCGGGGCGATGCGGTGGTCGTCGGGGCCGACTTTGCCCACGCCATGCAGCACTTAATTCCCGATGGTCTGCGTCGCCGCTGGTCCGACCGCAAGCTGGCGAAAAAGAAGTACTCGTGCAGCACCTTCATGCTGTACCTGGGCCTCGAAGGTCGCTACGACAATCTGGCGCATCACACGATTCACATGGCGGCCGACTACACGAAGAACCTCCGCGAGATTGAACGCGACCACGTCCTCAGCCCCGATCCTTCGTTCTACGTGCAGAATGCCAGCGTCACCGATCCCACGCTGGCCCCGCCGGGTTGCAGCACCCTGTACGCATTGCTGCCGGTGACCCACGAGCACAAGAATGTCACCTGGGACGAGCCCACGACCCGCATGTACCGCGATGTCGCCTTGCGGCAGTTGGCCAAGGTGGGCCTGCACGACGTCGAGGACCGCATCCGCTACGAGCGGGTCATCACGCCGGCCCACTGGAAGAACGATTGGGCCATTTATCGCGGGGCCACGTTCAACCTGGCCCATACCCTCACGCAGATGCTGCACCTGCGGCCGCACAACCGCTTCGAAGAGTTTGGCGGCATGTATCTGGTGGGCGGCGGGACGCACCCGGGCAGCGGTTTGCCGGTGATTTACGAATCGGCCCGCATCAGCACCCGCCTGCTGCTGGAAGATCTGGGCCTGTCGGCCGATTTCCTCCGCGAGCCCTATCCCGTTGAGACGACCACCGCGGATGTCGCCTGAGCGCCGAGATGTCCTCCTTCCGCTGAATCCTGCGCAACACATCGAACGCGATTCGTGCCACTCTACGCCGCCAACCGAATCACAAGGAGTTTTGAGTAAGCCTTGATGCGACAGGTGCTTGCGCACACACTGGGGTCTGCAAAAACAATCAGCCCCTTCCCCCC
>JBJHDE010000202.1:0-6060 GCA_050486385.1 Planctomycetales bacterium
TGTCTCACGGGGCTTCGACTGGAGGGTCACCCCGACAGCCGCCCGATCGACTACATGGTGAACGAGCAATTTCCATGGTCAGTTCCTTTCAACTGACAAGATCAACCAGGCTTTGCCTGGCGCACCGGAGACGCGGAGACGCGGAGGACGAGGGCGCGGAACTGTTGACGATCCGGTCCAGGCTCGTTTCCATCGTTGCACAACTTGTTGATTCGTGTGCAACACTTCGACGTCTTTTCTCTGCCAGCAGTGCCGTCCCCGAACCTTTGTAGGAAGCAGGCAACTGATCAAAAGTTCGGGCTCTGACTGACAACCCCGCAGGAATTGGCCACTCGCCATTACCGGCTCCGTTCCTTCGGTTCTCCGCGTCTCCGCGTCTCCGCGTGAGCTGACCCGTTCCGGAATCCCTACCGATTCCTGTGTGACACTTCGATGAGTCTCGGTGCGACAAATGCTGTTCTCAGGCTTTTGCAGGGATCAGCAATCCTGTTAGTGAAGTTACCCAAGCATCCGTAGACCGCTCGTCCGTTCAGTCGAGTCGGGGGCCGGCGGCGGCGACGTCGGGACTGGCCGAGTCGGCGTACTTGTGAAAGTTGCGTTGAAACAAGCCCGCCAACTTGTGCTTGGTCGCCAGAAAATTGGCCTGGTCGGGCCAAGTGCTTTCGGGCCACAGCACCTCGCTGGGGACATTCGGGCATGCGGTGGGGACGCGGAACCCGAACACGGGGTCCTCCCGCGCGGGCGCGTCGTGAAGGGTCCCCGCGTGAATCGCATCAATGATGGCCCGCGTCTGCCGCAGGCTCATCCGGCGGCCTTGGCCGTAGCTCCCGCCGGTCCAGCCGGTATTCACCAACCACACTCGGGCTCCGGTCTGTTGCATTCGCAAGGCCAACAGCTCGGCGTATTTCATGGGATGCCACACCATGAAGGCGGCCCCAAAGCACGCGCTGAAGGTGGCTTTGGGCTCGGTGACGCCCATCTCGGTTCCGGGAATTTTGGCGGTGTAGCCACTGACAAAATGGTACATGGCCTGCTCGCGGGTCAGCTCGGCCACCGGCGGCAGCACGCCAAAGGCATCGCATGCCAAGAAGATGATATTCTTCGGATGGCCGCCCACCCCAGGAATCTTGGCCCGCGCAATGTAATCAATCGGATAGGCCACCCGGGTGTTCTCGGTGATCGTCGCGTCGTCGTAGTCGACCGTGTGCGTCTTCAGGTCGAACACCACATTTTCCAACACCGATCCATAGCGGATGGCCTGAAAAATCTCGGGCTCGTTCTCGGGCGACAAGTGAATCGCCTTGGCGTAGCAGCCGCCTTCGATATTGAAAATGCCTTCCTCGGTCCAGCAGTGTTCGTCGTCGCCGATCAGCCGCCGCTGGGGATCGGCCGACAGGGTGGTCTTGCCGGTGCCCGACAAACCAAAGAACAACGTCACATCGTCGTCGGGCCCCTCATTGGCCGAACAGTGCATGCTCAGCACGCCCTGCTTGGGCATCAGGTAGTTCATGACGGTGAAGACGCCCTTCTTCATCTCGCCGGCATACTGCGTGCCCAGGATCACGATCTCGGCATGCGCAAAGCTCAGGTCGACGCTGGTCGCGCTGGTCATCTGCGGGGTGTAAGGATTGGCCGGAAAATGCCCCGCGTTGTAAATCACATAGTCCGGCGTGCCAAACTCGACGAGTTCCTCGTTCGTCGGGCGAATCAGCATGTTGTGCATGAACAGCGCATGATACGGGCTGCTGCAAATCACACGAATCTTGAGCCGGTACTTCGGATCCCAGCCGGCGAACCCATCAAAGATGAACAGTAAATCCCGCGTGTTGAGATAATCGCGGGCACGTTGCCGATTGATCAGAAAGCTTTGCTCGGTGATGGGCATGTTGATATCGCCCCACCAGATATCGTCGCGGCTGCCCGGCTCGTCGTGGACCCGCTTGTCCTTGGGACTGCGGCCCGTCTTGTCGCCGCTGCGGGTGGCCAGGGCCCCGCTGGTGGCAATGACCGCATCGTGCCGACGAATGGCAAACTCGTACAGTCGCGCAGTCGTGGCGTTGCGGACAACGCGGTCCACGAGAATCCCGTGTGGCGTGAGATCGAAGGTCTCGCGTAACTCGGGCAACTGCATCGGCATAACAAACGGCTCCTGGGTCCAGGGGGCGACGCGGCCTGGGCTTGCTCCATCGCCTGGCGACGAGCAGCCATCTTACCCACGATTTGCCACCAGCAGCACCCCGGCCCCTGAGGCCAGCCCGCGACCAACCGGGCGGCGGTCAACCGGGCAGCGTTACCCGGCCCAGAGTCGGCGGCTGCTGGTCATCCAGCGGGCCGAGGCGATATCCCTGACTGGACACCTGATGCGGCAAAAGGATCGTCTCGCCCCGCCGCAGGATGTGCGCGGGGAAGCCCTCGACCTCTAGCTTGGCGGTTCCCGCCAGAGCCAGCCACACCGTGGGACCGGCTTGCGGATTCACCCGCCAATCGGCCCCCAGCCGCACGCGATCCAGCCGGAACTGTGGGCATTCGACCAGCAACTCGCCAGCCACGCCGCGGGGCAGGCCGCCCCACACCCGCGGTACGACCCGACCGCCACTGGCGGAATCCAAGTCGATGGCGGCCAACGAACTCCTGTGGTGCAACGCCCGAGGCTGGCCATCGTCGCCGGTGCGGTGAAAGTCAAACAGGCGGAAGGTGGCATCGCTGGGCTGGCAGACTTCGGCCAACAACACGCCTTGGGCGGTATGCACCCGACCGGCGGGCAGGAAGACGCAGTCGCCCACCTGGGGCCGGAACCAGGCCAGACAGTCCTCGATGCGGTCCTGGTCCAGGGCAGCCCGGACGTCGGCCTGGGTGATTCCCGATTTCAGGCCGGCACACACCCGCGCCCAGGGGGCGGTTTCCATCACGATCCAGGCTTCGGTCTTGCCGGTGGGCTCGCCCAGCAAGTCGGCCGCCAGCCGATCGTTGGGATGAACCTGCACGCTGAGCGGATCGTGACAGTCCAGGAATTTCACCAGCCAGGGAAAGGCCCCACCGGCCGGGCCCAGCATGGCTTGCGGGTAGCGGGCACACAGCTCGGGCAGCCGCCAGCCAGCCCAGGGGCCCTGGGCCACTTGGCTCTCGTGACCGGCATGGGTGCTGATCTCCCAACTCTCGCCGTAGCGGCCATCCAGAGGCACCGGCTTGTCCAGCGACGTGGCCAAGCGGCGACGCCCCCAGATCTTGGGACTCAGATGCGGGGCAAAAGCCAGGCCGCCGAACCGAGGCTCGACACTGGCGAACCCATCGACCAAGTCGGCCGTCATCGGCACGATGTTTGCGCTCGACATGCGGGAATCCTAACAGGCTTGGCCGGACACACCCGGCAAGCGGCGACAGGCGAGAACTGGTCAGAGACCAGCCAATTGGGCGGGCGGGGATTTCCCTCGCTGAGGGATACGCCGATTATGCACAAGTCGCCTGCACGTTCAAGAGAAATTCTCATCACCGGTCCATTCTACGCCCAAATGCGGCGTCCTCGTAGGTGGGTTTCTTCGAATGGGCCACGCTGCCCCCCTGAGACGCAGCATCCAGCCGACCGCTCAGGGGATGCCTCGCACAATCGGCGGTCCCAACCGATTGGCCACCCACAGCGGCAGCCGCTGCCAGAGCCGCCGGGCCAGCCCGAAGCGTTGGTTCTCGGGGCGGGCGACGTCGATGGGGCCGGTTCGCGGGTGATACAGCCACACCGCCGGCGAGGGCTCGGCCCCCCATTGTCGCTTGAAGCGATCGGTCCCGCTGCCCTGGCTGGACCGCCCGAAATCGAACACGGCCTGGCCCCGCTCGACGGATCGTTGCAGGAAGTGCCAGTACAGCAACATGTTGGCATTCGTGGAGTTGTACGCCCTCAGGCTGCTGGCACTGGGGACTTCGGTACACCGCGGGCCATGGACGATCAGCCCCGCCGCCACCGGTCGTCCGGCCAGCCGCACCACGCCGAGTTCGGCCGATGGCCCCAAGTGCCGCAGGATGCTCGCGAACAATCGCCGGGAATAGACCGGAGTGCCTAGGTCCCGCATGTTGTGGGCAAACACGCCGTAGAAGGCGTCCAACAGCTCGGTCGAACCGAACTCGACCTGCAAGCCGGCATCCTGGGCCTTGCGAATTTGATTGCGAACCTTGGGCCGGAAACCGTCCCACAGCTCGGCCACGCTTGCCGGCAACCCCAACCGCAGAAACACCTTATGCGTCATCCGCTCGGGCAGCGCCGGGTGATCGATCGCGGTTTCCTGCCGCAATTCCAGGAACCGCACCCGATGGACCTCGGCCAGCGCGACGGCTCGTTCCACCAAGGCGACTTCCGCCGCCGGATCCTGGGTCACCACACCCGCGGAGCTGACGTAAGGCAGACTGGCCAGGAATCGGCCAAACAGCACGCCGCGGACCACGGCCAGCGGCAGATAACCCACCGCCTGGTGGGATCGCCGGGCTTCCAACAACAGCGGCTCGTGCCCCAGACCATCGCGCACGACCGCCAGCCACCGTGGGTCGCGCCCGGGATGCGGGTGATCGCCGGCCAGGGCCTGCCAGTCGAGTTGGCCAATGGCGGCATCGAGGGCGGCCCCCTCGTGCAGCACGATGCTCAGCGGCGGCTGGTCGGCCGCCGAGTCGCGACCGGCAGAGGCGAGAAAATCGGCAGCCATTACAACCCGGTCACGAACCCACGGCCACGCCCGCCGTTCGCTTGTACCACGCCACATAGTCGGCCAGACCGTCCTCGAAGGGCACCTCGGGGGCGTAGTCCAACAAGCGCTGAGCCTTGGTCAAGTCGGCAAAGGTCTCGGGCATGTCCTCGGGCTTGGCGGGCTTGGCGATGATATTGGCCGACTTCCCCAGGTTGTGCTCGATGACCTCGATCACATGGCGGATCGACACCGGCCGACCAAAGCCCAAATTGATGGCCTGCCCCTCCACGCCGTCGCGGGTGAGTGCCGCATACAGGCCCCGGCAAATGTCGCTGACGTGGGTGAAATCCCGCCGCTGCTGGCCGTCGCCAAACAGCGTCAACGGCTGGCCCTGGTCAATCGCCCGGGTGAACAACGAAAGGGCCAGGTCGGGTCGCAGGCGGGGGCCATGCACGCTGAAGGGCCGACAGCACACGACGGGCACCTTGTGCAGATAGTGGTAATTCAGGCCGAACAGCTCGGCGCTCCGCTTCGAGGCCCCGTAGGGACTTAGCGGGGTGCCCAGGTGGGCGTCTTCGCGGAAGGGCGATTCGGCACCCGCTCCGTAAACGGTTGAGCTGCTGATCAGCACGAACCGCTCGACGGGGTGGCGGCGGGCGGCTTCCAACAGCCCCAGGGTCCCGGCCACATTTGAGCGTTCGTAGGCAAACGGCTGATTCACGCTTTGCCGCACACCGGCCAAGGCCCCCAGGTGGGCAATCCGCGCGACGTTGTGTTCGGCCAATACCGCGCTCATCCGTTCGACATCGGCGAAGTCGTGCTCCACGATCGTCACACGCGGGTGGTCGGCAAAACTCGTCAGGTTGTGGCGCTTGAGCGCCGGGTCGTAGTCGGGCGTCAGCACGTCGACCACGACGATGGGATCGGAGGTCTCTCGCAAGAGAAACTCGACCAGGTGGCTGCCGATGAAGCCGGCTCCGCCGGTGACCAGAATCGCCATGACAATCCTTGACCGCGAGAAAGCGCCTGCGAGCCCCAGGGCCAGGGCTCGTCCATGTGACCCATCCCCGCCAAAGTCGTCGAACCGTCCGCTGCTTGGACGAAGCGACGAAGGTTGATATCCACCAGTGAACAGGCCACCAGTACCACTTGGTTCGTCACCAGACCTTGGCAAGACCTCCTAAGATACCGCCAAGCCCCACCTTTGCGAAAGTCCAGGTCTTGGTCGCATCAATCCGCAACCTCACCAGCAGGAGGGTCCAGGAGGCGATTGTAGATGGCTTCCACTTTCGCCATCCGCTGGGCAAAGCTGAACCGCTGACAAATCGTCTCGCGGGCGGCGGCCCCCAGACGCTGCCTGAGGGCGGGCTCGCCCAGCAGCCGCAGCAGCCCA
>JBJHDE010000202.1:6070-8774 GCA_050486385.1 Planctomycetales bacterium
GGCATCGCCGGGGTCGACAATCAGGCCATTCTGGCCGTCGTCCACCAGGCCGGGCACGCCGTTGACCCGGGTGACCAGCACCGGCAGGCCGTAGGCCATGGCTTCGAGCACCACATTGGGCAGGCCCTCGCGGAGACTGCTGAGCACGAACAGGTCGCTGGCCTCGTACAGGGGACGCGGATCGGGCAGCAGGCCCAGCAGCCGCACGACGCCGTTCAGCCCCAGCGCGGCAATGTGCTGGGTCAGGCGTTCGCGCTGATCGCCCTGGCCGGCAATGTGCAGGGCCACCGGCTGCCCGGCCTGGCGAACCTGCCGCACCGCCTCAAGCAGCAGGTGAAAGCCTTTCTCCTCGGACAAGCGGCCGACGGCGGCAATCAATACTTGATCGGGCGGCAGCCCCAGGGCCCGCTTGGCCTCGTCCAGGGTGTGGCGACGGCGGTACTCTTCGGGATCGATGGCATTAGCAACGAAGTGGACCCGCTGGCTGGGCAGACCAAAGCCCCGGCAGGCGGCGGCCAGATCCTCCGAGACACACACGACCGCATCGCACCGCTTGAGGCAGAACCGATCGATCGCATGATACAGCGGCGTCTTCCAAGTGTGCTTCACCCAACCATGTGTGGTGGCCACTTGCAAATAGCCGAACCGCCGCTTGAGCCACCAGCCAATGAAGTTGCTTTTGTAATCGTGTCCGTGCCAGATCGCGGGCCGCAACCGCTCGCACAGCTCGGCAAGTTGACGAAACACCGCGCGATCCAGCGGCCCTCGGTCGTCGATGGCTACCAGCTCGGCCTTCCAGGCCGCGGCGCGGTCTTCCAAGACCGAGAACTCCGGGTCGCCCGGCGGACGCATGTAAGCGCACACCAGCTTCCACCGTTCGGGATCTAAGAAGCGCGGCGAATTGAGAATCGTCTTCTCGGGACCGCCCCCGGCGCCGGTGACCACTCGAGTATGTAACACGACACGTGGCTGAGACATGCTTTCAGAACTCGCGATCCGTAAACGTTTGATGATTTCTGCCAGACACTTACTGATCCCTGCGCAGGTCTTCGAACAGTGTAGATATCAGACGGTTTGACCGCTGTTGTCAAAGCCGCTTGGTCAAACCGCTTCGAGTCACGCGACCTGTTCGGTATTGTCTGTGAAAATAAGCAGGAACTAACCGCCAAGACGCGAAGCGCGCAAAGGTGGGGCACGACATC
Source organism: Planctomycetales bacterium (assembly GCA_050486385.1). Taxonomy (GTDB): domain Bacteria; phylum Planctomycetota; class Planctomycetia; order Pirellulales; family Pb10988; genus JBJHDE01. Next base: position 7,273 of record JBJHDE010000202.1, read on the forward strand.
TTCGCGTTCCTGGCGTCTTCGCGGTTCAATGTGTTTTCCGTCCTGAGTTTCCCAGCGCCTCTTGGCTTGTTCGTAAACTTTTCCACGCAACATGAATACGGCTCTCGTGGCGCCAGGATCCGTGAACGTCGCATCACGAGAACAGACTCAACACCCGGGCCAGGGCGTAAGTCAGATAGAGGATCATCAATCGCGGGACTCGCCCCAGCAGTTCCCAGGTACTGGGGCGATGTGCCGGATCGTCCGCGGCGGCGTCGAGACGCACCTGGTAACTGGCCGTGTGCATCGCCAACAGCAGGGAGGGCAACACCAGCGGCACGGCGGCCACCGCGGGCCACCACCACGATTGGCCAACCGCCCAGGCCGCCAGTCCCGCGATCAGGCCAATTGCGGCCAGAAGGTGCCACAACGGAAAGGCCAGCGAGGGCCATTCGTGGCGGGGCATGCCATGCGCTAAAAACGCCCGCACCCCACTGGAACCCCGCCAGCACTCTTTCCGCAGGAAGGCCCCAAGCGTCGCGGGCTCGCCGTGATGGATGTTGCGGATCCGCGGTTCCAGCAGGACTTCACCCCCGGCGGCGCGGAGCCGTTCACAAAGATCGACGTCTTCACACGCCGTCAGCGTGGGGTCGAAACCTCCCACGGCCACAAACGCGGCTCGCCGCACAAACAGATTGCCGGCCCCCAGCCAAGGAGTCGGGCCTGGGCGATGCCGCCGCAAACGGTGCCAGGCCCAGGCGGTCTGCACCCAGGTCCCTGGCTCAGGCGGCAGACAAAACGCCCCAACGGCCGCGGCCTGAGGATGGGTCAACAGGGTCTTCACACCCTGGGCCAGCCAATCGGCCGGCAATTCGTTATCGCTATCGACAAAAGCAATCACTTCACAATCGTCGGCCGCGGCCACGCCTTGGTTCCGTACGGCACCGACCTTGATCCCCGGGGCCGACAGCACCTGGGCGCCGTGGCGTCGCGCGACCTCGGCCGAGTCATCGTGTGAACCGTTATCCACCACAATCAACCGCCACAGTTCGCTGGGATAATCGCTGGCTTGCAGGCTGGCCAGGCACACATCCAGCCGTTGGGCATCGTTGCGGACCGCCACGACCACGCCCACCCGCACCCGATTGGGCGAGTCCGCATTCCTGTTCCAAGCACCTGGCTGATCCACGATACGCTGCTCCGCCGATCGAACTTGACTCACCAACAACTCGCGCCGCACGCTTGGGAATGACTGCTTAACGCAAAAACTTTTGAGAACGGCGCTGGCTTGTGGCACTGGTGGCTTGTCCACCAGTGTTTGACAACGCCAGCTATTCTTTAACTGATTCCCGTGAAACTCCTTGAACAGGGCCAATTCAGGCGGCAATGTCCGACTTAGCGACACACTGGTGAACAAGCCACCAGTGCCACGAATCTTGAGCCGCCAGTGTCATGAACTTTGTTCAATGTGTTGCGCAAGGATCAGTCGGAGGATTCCAGCGACGATGCCGAGGGTTGTGGAT